>JAEDLA010000078.1 GCA_016295545.1 Oscillospiraceae bacterium
CTTTATATTATCAGCTTCAGCCTGAGCTGATTTAAGCACCATTTCCTTTGATTTCTGCGCCTCGACGAAAACATTTCCGAGAGCTGCTGCATCTTCGCCTACCTCAATGGTCATAAGGCTGAGCTTCAGGTCCTCAATTTCGGCTTCCAGTGCGGTATTTTTTTCTCGGAGAGCGGTATTTTCCTCTTCCTTTGTTTTAATGCTGTCTCTCACAGCTTTGATCTTTTCAGACAGATTATCGTTTTTCACCTGTAACTGGGTGATTTTGGCTCTTTCCACAGCAAGAACTGATTCATAGGATTTTGTGGTATCAGAACCTTCCTCATATTTTTTTAAAACCGCTTTAGCTTCATTAAGTTCATTTTTCAGTTCATGAACCTTAGAATACATGGCTTCAAGGCGCTTGTCAACATCGGACTTATCGTAGCCGCCGAAAGCAACAGTCCTTATAAATCTTGTTTCAGCCATTGGTACTGATCCTCCAGATATAAAAATTGAGATTCTGTGCCGCAGGGCTATTCAGCAGAAATCTGCATAAATGATATCTCTTAAAACCTCAGATTCTGCAAATTTTAATTAAAAAAACAAGGAAAGAATGTTTTTGTTCAGACAGAATTTCAGAGATACCAAAAGAGAAAAGATACAGTTTATGTTGAAAAAACGGGATAATAATGGATAATCCGGAAAGCGGCAGCTTAATTATAAAGATGCATAAGATCTCAGTGTATAACTAAAGTATATTATATCATTTTTTCAATTGTAAGTCAATGGTAAAATTGCCTATAATTGAAAAAGTTACTATGTAAAAAGTATACAATAACTTACAACATAAAATGCGTATCACCAGTTATTTTCACAATCTTTTACAAGTTTTCTGACTTCTTCGTTCATATAAAGCCCAAGATCAAATAATTTGTCAGCCTGACGTTTGGTTATTTTGCCGGTAAGGGAATACACAAACTGACTGTGAGTACGTTCGGTGCCGTCCCATGAATCAATAATTTTAAGCCAGCCAGCTTTGCCGAGAGTACGCTCAGGCAGCTTAGCACCGGGGAAAAATTTAGCGGTTATTGCAACGGCAGCATTTGTATGACCGGTGTAGCTGCATGAATATGTATCTCCTTCAGGAGACATCCAGCCAAGCTTAAAATCAGGAGAATTTTTAAAATACATCATTTCAAGGGGGAGTGGACATTGATCGTCAGTCTCCATAAGTTTTACGAAGTTAAAATCATTTTCGTCAAAATGAAAAAAGCCGCCGCTTCCGTCAAGGACAACAGGCAGCTGGTATTCACTGATCAAATCAGCAAATACAGTATCTGAAAGCTGATCCAGGCTGTCAAAATATTCATAATAATAATAGCCTGTTTCAGCTTTGTAAATTGCATATTTTTTCATAGATACAAGCCCTTTTCCTGTGAGGTTACGATACTGAAAACACATATATAATATTATAACACATTTGAAATTTTATTTCAATAACAAAATTTTGAACATTGCAGGGGGATTTTTGGGTTTTCTCTCTATTTATGGCGGAAAAACAAGAAAAAAGCGATTTCCGTGAAAATAATAATACAGCTCATTTATTTCTTGACACATCGCACGTAATGTGATATACTTATAAGCATTAATTGCAGAAAGGATATTATTATGGAATTTATTGAAATAATCAAAGCCATTGTACTTGGCATTGTTGAGGGAGTTACGGAATGGCTGCCTGTCAGCAGTACCGGTCACATGATTCTTGTGGACGAATTTTTAAAGCTCGGCATGAGCGATGAATTCAAGGAAATGTTTGAGGTCGTTATTCAGCTTGGTGCTATTATGGCTGTAGTAGTTCTGTACTGGTCAAAGCTCTGGCCCTTTGGCAGGAAGAATAACAATGCTCCGCTGAAAACAGAGGGCTTCGGTGCCTGCATAAAAACTGATATTTTTCAGATGTGGTTCAAGGTTCTTGTTGCCTGCGTACCGGCTGCCATTGTGGGACTTCTTTTTGATGATGAGCTGAATGCACTTTTCTACAATCCCTGGACTGTTGCGATAGCACTTATCGTCTTTGGTGTAGCCTTTATCGTCATTGAAAAATGGAACAAGGGCAGAACTGCAAAAATCAACAGCATTGACGACCTTACATATAAAGCAGCTCTGATAATCGGTGTATTTCAGCTGATTGCCGCTGTTTTTCCGGGAACATCACGTTCAGGAGCAACTATTGTCGGAGCACTTCTTATTGGAATCTCAAGAACTGTTGCAGCAGAGTTCACATTTTATCTTGCCATACCGGTCATGTTCGGAGCAAGTCTGCTGAAGCTTGTAAAGTTTGGTCTTGCGTTTACCGGTCCTGAGCTTGCAGTACTTCTTATCGGTATGATAACAGCTTTTGTTGTTTCAGTTTTTGTTATCAGATTCCTTATGGATTACATTAAAAAGCACGATTTTACAGTCTTTGGCTGGTACAGAATCGTTCTCGGACTTTTAGTTATAATTTACTTTACAGTACAGACAGTAATTTAAGTGATAAATCAGAATATGCAAAAAGGCAGCCGATACATCAACGGCTGCCTTTTATTACTTTGTCAATTAAATATTGAAAAATAATTCGTTGAAAATTACTTCGTCGGGCAAGCCGAGGGGGTGTGATGCTGTATCGTCAGTAAAGCTTCGCCGCTTTTATAGATATTTTATTGATTATACCCTTTTGAAATCCCATGACAGGTCAGGTAGCAAACTGACTGTTATAAAGACCGGCATAAAATCCGTCAGCAGCAATAAGCTGGGAATGACTGCCCTGTTCCACAATATTTCCGTTTTTCATAACAAGAATAAAATCAGAATTTTTAATAGTGGAAAGTCTGTGGGCGATTATGAAGCTTGTTTTTCCCTCCATGAGCTTGTTAAAAGCTCTCTGTATCCTGTGCTCTGTTCGCAGGTCAATAGAGCTTGTTGCTTCGTCAAGAATGAGCATGGGAGGATTCATCAGCATAACACGGGCAATGCAGATAAGCTGCTTCTGTCCCTGAGACAGACCGCTGTCCTCGCTGATAACCGTATCATATCCCTTTGGCAGACGCTTTATGAAGCCGTGGGCATATACAGCCTTTGCCGCTTCAATTATCTGTTCACGGGAAGCTCCCGGCAGACCGTATGAAATGTTTTCCGCAACAGTTCCGGTAAATATCCACGTCTCCTGCAAAACCATTCCAAAGGAGCTTCGCAGGCTGTCACGGGTGATTGTGTTTATATTTTTACCGGAAATCTCAATAGCGCCGCTGTCAATGTCATAAAAGCGGAGCAGCAGGTTGATTATAGTTGACTTTCCGCAGCCTGTAGGGCCGACTATGGCTACACGCTGACCGGCTTTTACATCAAGGCTGAAGTGCTGTATCAGCTCTGTATCGGGAGTATAGGAGAAGCAGACGTCCTTAAAGCTCAGTGAACCGGTACAGGAAGCAAGCTTTTCACAGCCTGAATCATCAGGGACTTCTTCTTCATCAAGAACATCGAAAACTCTTTGAGCAGATGCTACAGCGTTCTGAAGCTCAGAAAAAACGCCGGATATTTCATTAAAAGGCTTGGTGTACTGATTTGCATAGGAAAGAAAGCTTGACAGTCTGCCCACAGACATAGTGCCGATAAATGAGGAGTAACCTACAGCTCCCAGCGCACCCATAAGACCGACAGCCGCATAGATAAGACCGTTTACAAAACGTGTTGTTGGATTAGTCATTGAGCTGTAAAATGTAGCCTTTGCGCCGATTTTACCGTATTCAGAGTTGATTTTACAGAAGCGTTCCTCAGCTCTTTTGTCGTAGACGAATGCCTTTACAAGCTTCTGACTGCCTACCATTTCCTCAGCAAAGCTTACCATATCGCCTCTCAGCTTTGACTGCTTCATGTAGGAATCGTGGGAAAGCTGTGTTATCTTTGAAGCTGCAATAAATGACAGGGGAGTGAGGATAACCACTGCAAGGGCAATTTTTATATTAATAGTCATCATAAATACAAGCGTGCCGACAATGGTAATAATACCGCTGAAAAACTGGGTAAATCCCTGTAAAAGTCCGTCTGAAATTATTTCAATGTCGTTGATAACACGGCTGGTAAGCTCACCCTTTGTCCTGCCGTCAATGAATTTCAGGGGAACACGCTCCAGCTTTGTGAAAACATCACTTCTCAGGTCACGGACAGTGAGAAAAGCAAGCTTGTTGGTACACAGGCTCATGAGCCACTGGAAAAGAGTGCTTCCTAAAACGATTGCTGTAAGCATAACTGCTGTTTTTTTCAGTCCGGCGAAGTCAACCTCGCCCTTTCCCACACAGCAGTCAACAGCTTTACCGATGAAAATAGGAACGGCAAGGGAAAGTGTTACTCCGGCAGCGGCAAAAATGACAGTCAGTGCAAAAAAAACTCCGTAAGGCTTTGCGTATGAGAAAACTCGTTTCAGCGTCTTAAACATTTTCACTGCCCTCCTTTTCGTTCATCTGTGAATTGTAAATCTCACGGTAAACCTCACAATTCTCCAGAAGCTCATCATGAGTGCCGATTCCGGCAGTAGTTCCGTCCTCAAGGACGATTATCCTGTCGGCGTCTCTGAGTGAGGTAGTTCGCTGGGAAATCATAACTACCGTTGTGTCAGGCAAATCGGCTTTCAGCGCCTTTCTCAGCTTTAAATCGGTTGCGTAGTCAAGGGCGCTGGTGGAATCATCAAGGATAAGAAGCTTCGGCGCTCCGACCAGTGCTCTTGCAATGGCAATTCTCTGCTTCTGACCGCCTGAGAGATTTTTTCCTCCCTGCGATATGCGTGAATCGAGGGTATCAGGCATTTTCTCCACAAATTCCCATGCCTGTGCCGTTTTCAGTGCGCTGATAATTTCCTCGTCGTCAGCGTCAGCCTTTCTCCACTTCATATTGTCACGGATAGTACCGGAGAAAAGTACTGCTTTCTGAGGAACTATTCCAATGGACTGCCTCAGCGAATCAGGTTCATACTGTTCAACGTCCGTACCGCAGACGCTGACTGTTCCTTCAGTTGCTTTATAGAAGCCGGGAATAAGGTTTGCAAGAGTTGTCTTGCCGCTGCCTGTACCGCCGATAATTCCAAGCATTTCGCCGGGCTTTACGGAGAAGTTGATTCCGCTGAGAGAGCTGTCGCCTGCGCCCTCATAGGTAAAGGAAACGTTGCTGAACTCCAGTGCATTCCGGGTATTGTCAATGTCTGACAGATCAGCATTGCCTTTGGAGGTTTCCGGTTCAAGGTCGAATATCTCGCTGATACGGTTTGCCGATGCAAGAGCTTTTGTAAATGTAACAATGAGGTTAGCAAGGACTACCAGTGCAAGAAGTATCTGCGTCATATAGTTTGCAAAGGCGGTAAGATCACCCTGTGACAAAGCTCCTGTATTGATACGGACACCGCCGAACCATGTAATAGCAACGATTCCAAGATTCATGACCATAAATGCTGCCGGATTAAGGATAGCTGAAATTTTTCCTACAGCTATATTGCTTTCTGCAATGTCGTCAACAGCATTTTTGAATTCATCAATTTCCTGCTGCTGACGGGAAAATGCACGGATAACTCTTGTACCCTCCAGATTCTCACGGGTAAGCATTGCGGCTCTGTCAAGGCGTTTCTGTGCCTGCTTGTACATGGGAACTGTACGCCGCATTATAAAGAAGATTACCGCTGAAATGACCGGAGCTACCACGAAAAAAATAAGGGACAGCTTCAAATCGATAAGAACAGCCATAACTGCCGCACCTATAACGAGAAATGGTGCACGGACAGCAAGGCGGATAAACATATTTACGCCGTTTTGAACGGTATTGGAGTCGTTGGTCAGTCTGTTTACAAGCGAAGAAGCACCTATCTTATCGATACTATTGTAAGAAAGGGAATTAATGTGCTTGTAGAGCGCCTCCCTCAGCTCTGTACCGAAGCCGTAGGCGCATTTTGAAGCAAGATACTGGCAGGTAAGAGCAAATCCCAGTCCGCATACGCCTAACAGGACAATCAGTCCGCTCATTCTGAAAATGTAGGAGCTGTCATTGTTTGCAATGCCGTTGTCGATTATTTTTGCCATAACAACAGGGACAATCAGCTCGAAAATAGCTTCAAGAAGCTTGAAAAATGGTCCGAATATCAGCTCTTTTTTGTAGTTTTTTAGGAATCTTAGCAGTTTTTTCATATAGTCCTCCCGAAAATTTATATACAGTAAAATTATACCACATTGTACAGTAAAAATCAACTTTTTTGCTTATGATATTCGTATTATACAGTGTAGCAGGTACAATAATGTAACGTCTGGCGTTGATATAACATTTCAACTCCGGGAATGCCGCATGATACATATACAGCCCATATCACACCTGCTTTGATGTGATATGGGCTGTTTGTCAAAATACTTAGTGGATTAAGGAATCTATTTCGATTCATCAGAAAATATTTTGTTAAAGTAATTAGCTTCCTCATGTACATAAGATTTTAACCTGTATTTACCGTCAAGATATTTGTCTGCGAGTTTCTTAATTGCTCTTTTACTTTCTTGCATTGTTTCATCCCAAGCATCAAATTCATGAATAGCAGTAGAAAGATCATTGACTTTTTGCAGAATGCCATGCTTATATTTAAGTTCATAGGCTTCATAACAATATAGATATTCATAATAACAAGTTCCAAACCTCACATCAACATCTGTGATTATACAATTACCTGTAAAGTCCAGAAACATTTTTTCTGAATAAATCGGTTCATTATATGCCCATATATTTTTTATTCCGTACAGCTTATTATCCTCAGCATAATA
>JAEDLA010000079.1 GCA_016295545.1 Oscillospiraceae bacterium
AAGAAAACAATGTCCATTTGCACGGATTTAGGGGGATAGTCCCCTTAAATAGTGCCGTACAGTACTTGACCTTGACGAGGGATTGTGCTATAATAATGCTATAAACTTTTGAAAAGAGGTCTTTTTAATGGATATTAAGGCAAAAATCGATGAGATTACCGACAAGGTGAAAAATGACAAGGACTTTGCAAAGAAGTTCAAGGACGATCCGGTAAAAGCTGTTGAGGGCGTTATCGGTGTTGACCTGCCTGATGATAAGATAAAAACTGTTGTTGACGGAATCAAGGCAAAGGTTTCTGTTGATGATGTAAAGGACAAGGTGGGCGGACTTCTCGGCAAGCTCAAGAACTGATAATTGCAAAAACGGACGGTTTTCAGACCGTCCGTTTTATACTAATTCCATATCGTTCTGTTGAAAAAGTTGTCTGATAGCGTTTCGTCAATCAAGGCGACTGACCGTAGACAGGCTGTCGCCTTTCAAGGTCAGTCAACGCAGAGTGACGGAACGATAGCTGACAAATTTTTCAGCAGGTTGATGTGGAATTAGTATTACTTTACTCTTTGATATAAGCTCCTGTTATTTCGCAGATATATGCCTTATGGTAAGGATCGGAGCTGTAGAACTGCTGGTCAAAGCCCTTTGCAGAGGGAACAAATTCCTCGCTGCACATATCGTATGTATAGAGTTTTTTGCAGACGAGCACCATTTTAGCCTCCTTAAATCCAACGCAGCCGTCAAGCTCAGTGGGAGTAATTCCTGTTTCGCTGACCTTGTCGCAGTCTCTGCCGGAGTTTGCTCCGCAGAATTTCAGTACATCTCTGTACTGCTCACCGAAAAATGAAGCTGTAAGGCAGTCGCCCTTTTCCACAAATTCATAGGTATATCTGTTGGTGCGGATATAGCAGGTCATTACCGGTTTGCCCCAGAGGATTCCCATTTGTCCCCAGCTGGCAGTCATGGTGTTGAAGCTTTCACTGTTACCTCCGGTAAGAAGCATCCAGTCCTTTCCGATAAGGTCAAAGGGGTTGAAGTTAAGCTCTGAAAGCTGAATTTTTTTAAAGCCCATAGTAATCTTCCTTTCTGAGTGTTTTGATGCAGCAGTATTCTCAGTTTTTATGGAGAAGCTCCTGCTGTATAAATGTACGTCATAAATATATTATTCCTCACATCATCGGAATATTACTGGGGCTGTCTGAGTTCAGCTTCTCCTGAGAGCCGCCTTGTAGCGCAGCCGGAGCTTATCGGTTATCAGGGCGATAAATTCCGAATTTGTGGGTTTACCTTTTCCGGTATCGACTGTATAGCCGAAAAAGGAATTAAGCGTGTCAACATTTCCCCTGTCCCATGCTATTTCAATTGCGTGACGTATTGCTCTTTCAACTCTTGACGAGGTAGTGTCGTAAATCTGCGCAACGGTTGGGTAGAGCAGCTTTGTAACGCTGTCAAGAAGATTTTTGTCCTCAATTGAATAAAGAATAGCTGTTCGCAGGTAATGGTAGCCCTTTATGTGGGCTGGCACACCAAGCTGGTGGATAATATCGGTGATAACGATTTCCATATCATCGCTGTAGCTGCTGGCTTTGTCTCCCAGTGAGGAGCTGATTGCGCTGACAAGGTCATCTGCACTGTAGGGTTTCAGCAGAAATCGTGAAGCGCCGTTTTCCATGACCTGACGCTCGATAAACTCGTTGTCATATTCCGAAGTAACGATAAACGCCGGACAGCGTACACCAAGCTCACGGACACGCTTCATAATGGTAACAGCGTCGCCGTTTCTGGCTGAAATGTCAAGGACAGCCACGTCAGGGGGATCGTTTCTTATGGAATCGAGGATAACGTCGCAGTCTTTTCTTCTTGTATATGCGTACATTCCTCTTTCACGGAGCTTATTCGCTGTGCTGACACCTGTTTCCGCAGAATCATCACCGATAAGTACTTTTATTTTGTTGTTCATTTTTTTAGACCTCCTTTGTTCTACAATTCTATCTTAACACAGATAATAAGCACTAATCAATAGCTTATTTTTTGTTTAATAGTAAAATCTGCGTGAAAAAAGTGTAAAACAGTTGGAGTATCAGCAAAATGTCGATATAGAGCTTTTTATAGCTTTTTTTTATGCAGCTTTGCAAGTACACCTTCGGCGTAGATGCGTACCTGAGTGCCCGGCGGGAACATTTTGTCCGCAAGCTTTGACATAGCGGATTGTTTGACCTCTCCCACATAAACGGGAGCTGTTTCCGGTTCAGAGACTTCCACAGCCCACTTGCTTACAACATCGGAGGAAAGCTTATCCTGAATGAACATTCTGTCCTCAACAGCGCCGTGCTCCGTATAGAACTCAAAGGGCAGCTCACAGCCGGCATAGCCGTACTTATCAAGGTGACTGCCAAAATGACTGCTGAATACAGCGGAAAAGTCCTCTTTGCCGGCAGTTATTTCGGGAGTTTCCTCCATTGCTGCGAGAACGGATTTTTTCAGCTTGTCGAACTTTCTGCGGCTTTTGTCAAGGCTCATAGCACCGAGAATCAGGAAACCTGCCATATACCTGTCACCGCAGAAGTCGCTGAGGGCAATTCGTTTCTGTGGATAATCAAAGGCGTAATGGCTGTAAAGCGCAAGAATGCATCGCAGAGACAGATATTTCTGCGAGCAGAAGTCGAAAAAGATTTTCTTCTGAATGTAGCCGCAAAGCTGACCGGATTTGATAAGCCTGTCACGGCAGGAGGTCACAAGAACAGACCGTGTACCGGCTTTTATGGGAGCTTCTGCATCGGCGCTGAGGTCACCTCCGAAGTGGAGCAGACGGTGTGCAGGCAGTTTCAGATCCTTGCAGATTTTCGTGAAAAGCTGTCCGTCAGGTGCTTTGGGGATATTCAGCTCACCTGTGATATAAAGTTTGTCCCAGTCTCCGTAGCCGCAGTTTTTCAGAATTTTTTCAACGGTCTTTCGTGGAAGAAAGGTGTCGGCAGTAATGATAACCTTCATGCCCTTTTCACGGGCTTTTTTGTATAGTTCCATGCCGCACCGGCGTGGATAGCAGAAATACTCCTCAAGCTCACATTCACGGTTCATAAGCTTTTCACGGCTGGAGGGACTGATTTTGCTGATTTTTTCAAGACAGCTGTAAATCTCCTCAAGCTTAAAACAGCCTGTATCGGAATTTTTTTTCAGCATACGCTTTTCAGCTTCTGTTCTCAGCTCATAGAAGCTTTTTTTTCCGATATACACGGAAGAAAAGTCGTCCTCCATAAGCAGGGCAATGTCCTGTCTGTCGAAAAAGGGGCGGAGCACAAGGGTTTCAAACATTTCAAAGCTTACAGCACTGGTACGGTCGCTGTTTATTTCGCCTTTCATATTTTTCAGCAGGTGAGACTGCTCCGCATTAAGGGGACGGTTAAATTTTATTTTATTGTTCATTGTAATTGACCTCGTATTTTTCAAATCCGGAAGATTTCACAGGCTCAGTAATTATACTGTCGGTGCATTTTTTAAATTTATTGCTGCCCTTTTCCGATATGTATGTCCTGAACTGCTTTTTTTCCGGATTATATGCGGTGTACAGGGCAAAGCTGTCATAGCACCTAACGCTTGCCGGTCTGAATCCCTTTTCGCATTCTATGGCTTCTGAGCTGTGGGAGTTTTTGGAATATCTCAGCTCAGTGCCATTTTTCTTATCTTTTCTGAGGTAGTATACTCCGCCGGAGGGCGCCTTGAATATCTGAATAACATTGCTGTCAACAAACAGTCCGCCGTATTTTCCCGAGCCCATTTCTTTTAAGATATAAAGGTCGCCGCCCTGCTGGAGGACGTATATTGTACCGAAGTCACTGTCAGCGGCAAAGGAGACAACACTGCTCCAGACTTTCCGGCTGTTTCCTTTTTTGGTATCAGCAATGCAGAGATTTCCCTCGCTGTTAATGAAACAGATATTTCTGCCGTTGTCCGAATAATCAGGTAACTGAGGATTGCCTGTATCTTTGGCAATGCACTCTGATTTTCCCTTTTTGTCCACATAAACAAGTGTATCAAAGCTGTTGGTATAGCCAAGACCTAAAAGACTGCCTGTACTGTAAACGGTGGCTCTGTAGTCAGCTGTGGAATAGTGGTCACTGTCGGTAAAGGGAGAAAGGCTGATTTTCGAGATAGTTTCAGCTTTACCGCCCTTTTTGCACCAGAGAGTTGAATCATCAGCAGTACGGAAAACGATTTCGGAAATATCCTCGTTAAAATAACAGCTTTCTGATGCATTATCGCAGAGCAGAGCACGCTTTTCAGCATCGCAGGAGGGATAATAATAAAGCATGAAGCTGTCCTCCTCCTGATAAGACTGCAAGGCGTTGCTGTATTCTTTCAGCAGGTCGTCATAGATATCGCAGGCGTCTTTATAAAGGTCATAGCTGTCAAAGTCGCTGGAATCCGGTTTTTCAGGCAATTCCGGCTTTTCAGGCGTTCCGGCGGCATATATTCTTTTTCCGTTGTCAGATACAGCTAAAGCAGTAACATTGTCGTCCAGCTTTTCAGAATCACCCTTACGGAAGATGTAAAGACTGCCGTCCTCCTCCTCGTTATAGGCGAGAGTTTTTCCGTCAGGAGAAAAAACAGCGGTAGACATATCAAGGCTGTGAGAAATTTTTTTACTTTTGCCGTTTTTCATGGTACACAGCCATGATACGCCGCTTTTATCCGTGTACAGCAGGCTGTCTCCCTCAGGAGAAAGCATTGCGGAAACTGCATTTTTTGCGGTTTTTTCCACGCCTTTTTCGGTAATCGTATAAAGCACGCCCTTTTGGTTTATTGCATAGCCGGCAGTACCGTCAGCGGACAGCACACACTGTGCAATGTCCTTTAAAGAGCCTTCAATTGGTTCACCGCCGCATAGAAAGGTGATTCTGCCGTTATCGCTGAGTATGGTCAGCTGACCGGAACGCTGACCGCCTCTCACATTGCAGACAAGGCAGACAGCTCCGATAATCAGTGCAGATGCGGCTAATGTCAGAATAAGCTTTTCGGCGAAAGGAGTTTTTTTGTGCAGCAGAGCCTGGATCTCCTCATCGGGAACAGGTCTGAATCTGTATCCTGCAAGCTCCTTTATATGCTCCTCAGCCGCAGCTTTTTCGGCAGAAAAATCGAAAGCATTTCCGCATTCCTTGCAGAAGCGGCAGTCGTCCTTGTTTTCCACTCCGCATTTCTGACATTTTTTCATGTCACTTACCTCCGGACTTTTTCTTTTCTTTCTTTTCAGCAGAAGCTTCTGACGATTTTTCCTCCTTTTTCTTCAGACCTGCCTTTATGCGTTTGAGGATAATTCCGGTAAATATCTCAAAAGCGCCGGTACACAGAGCTACAAGTGATGCAGGAAGAAGCAGCTGTGAAGCTATATAGGCAAATGCGCTGCATGTATAAACAGCAGTTATGGGAGCACCTACAATGAAAACGATTGCCGGCAGGAATATTAATATACCTGAGATAAGCACGGTGTTTCCATAAAATCCAAAGATATATCTGCCCTTTTTGTCAAGGGTAATAGCTATCCAGATAAAGAGGACTATTGCTATGGTGAGGAATATAGCAATGGTGATTATTGAGAAGAACAGCGAAACAAAGCCCATTCTGATACCTGTTTCGTGTCCCCACTCCTCAATAGATAAATCCTTGACAATGCCGCTGTCCTCCAGTGACATGAAGATGTCGTTGTAGTCGTCATCGGTGAGCCTGTAGCCCAGCTGTTCCGTTGATTCAACCCTGTTGTTCAGCATAAATTCAATTATTTCCTCAGAGGAAAGCAAGGGCTGTTCACGGACAGAACCGTTTATCAGGAAACCGGCATAGTCCTCCAGTTTATTGGAGACAAAGTCACCGAAGTCAGCAGCTGTAAGAAATCCGGTTATATTAGCGGGAGTTACTCCGCTGCGTTCTTTAAAACTGTCACTGAGAATGTCGTGTATGTATTCGGCAGCAGTCTCATTGCCGTCAACCTTTGAGGTGAGAATAGTTTCATAGTTCATGGACTGAGCCTGTTTTTTGACGATATCACTGCTCAGACCAATTCTGACGCTCAGGGAAATATTAAAAACAGTAAGGAAAATTACCGCAAAAATTGAAATCACAGCAGCTCCGAAAAGCTTGCTTCCTGATGCTTTTCCGGAATCGGCCTTGTCATTTTTGTCGGAGGACTCTTTTTTGCTGCCTGTTTTTCCGGTTTTGGTTTCGGCATCTTCAGTATCAGCTGAATCAGCAGTAACTTCCTTTTCAGATTTGTTTTCTTCCTTAGCTTTCTGTTCAGTTTTTTCAGCATTTTCAGCAGTGCCAGCGCTTGAAATTACCTCAGCCGCAGTTTCAACGGGAGTATCGGCGGCAAAAATGTCATCATCTGCAATGTCAGCAGGAGCGTCAGTGCCTGAAATATCCTCATCTGCAATTTCAACGGGAGTATCGGTTGCTGAAATATCATCATCTGCAATGTCAATGGGAGTATCCGTACTGAAAGTATCGTCAGCACCAATTTCCTCCGGAATTATATTTTCATTTTCAGGAGCTTCGTATTCGGTCTCAACCGGCGCACCGCAGGCTGTGCAGAATTTAGCGTCCTGAGACAGTTCTTTACCGCATTTTTTACATAACATAATAATTGTCCTCCTTTTTTCTATACTATTATATAGCAAAAAAAGAAGTATGTCAACTATTCTTTGGAATATAGCACGGAAATCTATTTTTCTTTTACGGCAGTTGTTTAAGGGGACGCTGTCCCCTTAAAATCCCCTGCCAAAGGGACATTGTCCCTTTGGAATCCCCCGTCTCATA
>JAEDLA010000080.1 GCA_016295545.1 Oscillospiraceae bacterium
GAAAATTGCAGAATTAAGCGGCGCAGTCCAACCTGAACGAAGCTGCTACAAATATAATATAAGGGAAATCGACGAGCTGCTTGAAAATTACTTCTTTGCTGAAGGGTATCTTAAAAGAAAGCCCTCAGAGAAATACGAAAAATACATGGAAATACCGCCTTTTTGCGATTATCTGCATTACGGCACAGAAATGATAACCGAACTTGTAAAACGAATGATATACGACAGACGAGGGGATTAATATGAACAGATTTCTTGCTGAAAACAGACGGGGTATGCTGAAAAAATGTCTTGCAGAACGCCCTTTTATCAGAGCTATAGAAACAGTAAACGGTCTTGAAGCACTGGCGGTCAGAGATGCTGAAAGGCATAGCGGAAAAACCTTTGACGCACTTTGGTTCAGCGGTTTATGCTGTGCGGCATTTAAAGGAAAGCCTGATAATGAATTTGTTGATATGTCAGAGAAAAAACACGATATTGAGGACATCTTCTCCATAAGCGAAAAGCCTGTAATTATTGATATGGATACAGGAGGAATAACTTCACATTTCTGCCGCCATGTCGCCGACCTTGAACGTATGGGAGTTTCAGCAGTTGTAATTGAGGACAAAACAGGCGTAAAGCGCAATTCGCTCTACGGTCAGGAGAATATTCACGCTATGGAAAATGCTGATGTGTTTGCCGATAAAATACGGCAGGCAAAGCAATCCACAGCAAGCGGCGACTTTATGATTTTTGCACGAATAGAAAGCTTTATCGCCGGAGAATCCCTCGAAACTGCACTTTACAGGGCAGACAGATATATTTCGGCAGGTGCTGACGGTATTGTTATACACAGCATAAGGACTGACGGCAGCGACGCTTTTGCATTTGCTGAAATTTTCAAGAAAACATACCCGAATATCCCTCTTGCTTTTATCCCCACTGCTTATGGCAGCTTTACAGATAAGGAACTTCACGGAAAAGGAGCTGACATTATAATTTATGCTAATCACCTGATGAGAAGTGCCTATAAGGCAATGACTGCCGCCGCTTTGATGATACTTGAAAACGGACGTGCTGATGAGGGTATATGTGAGCCGGTAAAAACAATACTTGAAGCTATAGACCAGAATTGAAAGAGATTTGTATTATGATAGATACTAAAGAATTTTTTATGCATCTTGTGGAACAGGGATTCGATTTCTTTACAGGCGTGCCTGATTCCCTGCTGAAAAGCCTTTGCGCCTGTATATGCGATAACAGTGACATCGCTGAAAACATTACCGCAGCCAACGAGGGAAATGCCGTCGGAATAGCCTGCGGATATTATCTTGCAAAGGGCAGACCGGCTGTTGTATATATGCAGAATTCTGGAATCGGCAATGCTGTAAATCCCCTGCTTTCGCTGGCTGACAAAGAGGTATATTCAATTCCGCTGCTTATGATAGTCGGCTGGAGAGGTGAGCCTGATACAGCTGACGAGCCTCAGCACATTAAACAGGGCAAAGTCACAAGGGAGCTTTTTGATGCAATGGGAATTGAATCAGTAATACTTGATGATGACTATAAAAAACAGATAGACTGGTGCGTGGAGTACATGAAGAATATCAGCTCTCCAGTTGCACTTATTGTAAGGAAAAACAGCTTCAGCAAGTACAGCTTCAGCAATAAAAGCTCTCCCTATCAGCTTTCAAGAGAACAGGCTTTAGAGATAATATTAGAAAATATCAGTGATAAGGATATTGCAGTTTCAACGACGGGAAAAACCTCCCGTGAGCTTTTTGAGCTTCGGGAAAAGAAAAAAATGAGCCATTCAGGTGACTTTCTCACCGTTGGTTCAATGGGGCATACATCATCAATTGCACTGGGGATAAGTCTTTTTTCTGACAGAACAGTTTACTGTATTGACGGAGACGGCTCATTTATCATGCATCTTGGTTCAGCCGCTGTAAATGCACAGAATATGGGGGATAATTTCAGATATATCATTATAAATAACGGCGCTCATGAATCAGTGGGCGGTCAGCCAACAGCAGGCTTTGATATCGATATTGCCGGAATACTGAAATGCTGCGGATTTGAAAACGTTTATACTGCTTCTGACGAGAATACTCTGCGAAAAAGTATGGAGCTTCTAAAAAAACATAATAAATCGGCTTTGGTGATATTTACAAAACAGGGTTCAAGAAAAAATCTTGGACGACCGACAGTATCACCCCTTGAAAATAAAACTGCACTTATGGAGAATCTGAAAAATGAAAGTACTGATTTTTAATTCGGGAACAGGCAGCAGAATGGGAAAGCTTACTGAAAACAAGCCAAAATGTCTGCTTGATATAAACGGAGAAACCATTCTTCACCGACAGCTTAGACTGATTGAAGAATGCGGATTAAAAGATGTTATTATCACTACCGGAAAATATTGT
Organism: Oscillospiraceae bacterium; assembly: GCA_016295545.1. Lineage (GTDB taxonomy): Bacteria > Bacillota > Clostridia > Oscillospirales > Ruminococcaceae > Ruminococcus. Next base: position 2,409 of record JAEDLA010000080.1, read on the forward strand.
AAAGAGCTTGAAAAAGAAGCTGCTGATTTCCCCAATATGAATGTTGTATTTGTAAACAATCCTCTTTATGCTTCTACAAATTACATTTACTCAATGTACCTTGCAAGGGACTATATCAATGATGATATTATTATGCTTCACGGCGACCTTGTATTTGAAAAAGCAGTCCTTGAAAGGCTTGCAGGCAATAAAAAAGACTCCCTTTGCCTTATAAATCCAAAGGCGGAAAAACCTTTAAAGGATTTTAAGGGGAGAATCGAGGACGGTGTTTTAACAGAGGTTTCAGTGGATATTGCCGATGACAACTGTTATGCGCTCCAGCCCATGTATAAGCTTTTAAAGCGCTGTATACTGCGCTGGCTTGAAAAGGTAACCGAATTTGCTGAAGCCGGAAAAACTGGTGTTTATGCTGAAAATGCTCTTAACGAGATTTCTGCTGAGCTGAAAATAAAGCCACTCTCCTATGCAGGAATTTTTATCAGTGAAATCGATACAGAAACGGATTACAGAACAGTAAAGGATAAAATGACTATGCTTGAATATAATGTGCATTCTGAAATTGAAACATTAAAACATCTCATTGAAAAATATAATGCAAAGAATCCCTTTTTTATTATGGGAAAACATCTTATCGGCAGCTGCACAGACAGATATATTGACAGCCTCAGAACTAAAAAAGCAAAATTTACGGAGGTTGAGGAAAATCCCAGTGAAGAATGTGCTGCCCGTGCTTTGCAGGCTTTTACGGACTTCGGCGGAGATTTGCTAATCTCAATCGGCGGTGGAAGTGTTATCGACACCGCAAAGGCTGTGAAATATATGCTCGGAAAAAGTGACCTTGCTCATATTGCAGTTCCCACAACCGCAGGCTCAGGCAGCGAAGCTACGCCTTTTTCTGTCCTGTGCAGAGACGGAGTAAAATATTCTCTGTGCGATATGACGCTTATTCCGGAGGAATCCATACTTGACAGCCGTATGCTTGAAACCCTGAGTTCACAGCAGAGAAAAGTCTCGCTGCTTGACGCACTCTGTCATAGCATTGAAAGCATGATGTCGAAAAATACAACAGCGGAAAGCAAGGAGTTCTCCAAAAAATCAATCAGCATAATTCTTGATGACTATATGGCGTTTGTAAATGGCGAAAAGGAGGTTTATGAGGATATTTTCATAGCCTCATATTATGCCGGAAAAGCTATATGTATTACAAAAACGTCAATTGGTCATGCAATGAGCTATTCCCTTACCACAGATTACGGAATACAGCATGGTCAGGCTGTTGCTCTCTGTCTTATCCACGCTCTTGAATTTGCTGAAAGGAACGGCAGATGCGATATGCTTAACGAGATTTACGCCGCTATGGAATGCGGTCATAACTGCACTGCTGCTGAAAAGCTTCTTGAAATTTACAGAAATATGGAGGTAAAACAGAGCTCCCGCTTAACAGGCGCTTCACCGGCAGAGCTTGCACGCAAAGTCAATGCTGACAGGCTGAGCAATAGCGTTATAGCTTTCAGTGCAGATGATGTGGAAAAAATCTACTCGAATATAATAAAATTTACTGAGAAAAAATGAACAGGAACTGATAAAAACAAAAGCTGCTGCATCTTTAACCGATGCGGCAGCTTATTTTTATAATTATTCGCTTACGTAGGGAAGAAGAGCGATGTGTCTTGCTCTTTTGATAGCAACAGTAAGCTCACGCTGATGATATGCACAAGTACCTGTTACACGTCTGGGAAGAATCTTAGCTCTGTCAGTCATACACTTCTTGAGCTTAGCAAGGTCCTTATAATCAATCTTCTCAACTCTGTCCGCACAGAACATACAAACCTTCTTGCGGGGCTTCTTGGAAGGACGTGAATTTCTTTCTCTTTCCATGACATATACCTCCATTCAATATAAAGTAAAGTTTAAAACGGAACATCGCCGTCACTGAGTATTTCCTCAAAATCGCTGAGATTTCCGTAGGACATACTGTCATTATTGGGTGCAGGCTGACTTGGAGCTGCCTGCTGCGGAGAAGCCTGATAATTATGGTTATTATTTGCAGGAGCTGTATATGCTGGATTTCCCTGCGACTCATTTTTTGAGCCTGTAAACTCTACGTTATCGACTAAAACATCGGTTGTATAGTGTGTTACGTCCGGATGATTTTTATCAGTATAGCTGCCTGTTCTGAGAGTACCCTCAATACAAATCATGCTACCCTTTCTGAAATAACGTGAGATAAACTCAGCCTGCTGACGCCATGCAGTACAAGAAATGAAATCTGCCTGTCGCTCACCGGTATTCTTATCAACGAAACGTCTGTTGACAGCAATTGTAAAACGGCAAGAAGCAATACCGCTCTGAGTCTGTCTCAGTTCCGGATCAGCAGTAAGTCTGCCCATTAAAATAACCTTATTCATCTGACCGTCTCCTTTAATAATGAAGTAAATTACATAACAGTAACGAGTGAGCGAAGAACGCCGTCAGCAATGTTGAGACGTCTTGAAAGCTCAGCTGGATACTCAGGCTTGGACTCAAATGTATAGATCACATAGTAGCCCTCTGCTTCGTCATTGATAGGATATGCAAGCTTACGCTTACCCCAATCCTCGTTGACTTCAACAGCGCCGGCGTGTCTTTCGATGCTTGCTCTGAACTTTTCGATAAGAGCCTTAACCTGCTCCTCACCGTTTTTCAGGCTGAAAACAACCATTACCTCATACTTTTCGGATACCTTTGCCATTAGAAACACCTCCTTCTGGATTATGCCCGTAACCTGCTGCGGGCAAGGATAATTGCACCGTCTGAAACAATGCTTATTTATTATAACACATTATCGGCGGCTTGTCAAGAGTTTTATGAAATTTTTTCTCTGCCCCCCGTGAGGGGTGTGGGTTGTAATTGACATTCGTAAGACACTGAACACCCGCTCACAGTTTCAGTCCCCGTGAGGGGTGGGGGTGCTTTCTTCTGCGAACCTCTGTTTTTCAGCCTTTTTTACAACCCGTTTTTCAGAGGTTCGCAAAATTATTATAGCACATCATGTATATTTTGTTAAACTTTACAAAAAAATCCTGTATTATTCAATTTTTTCATGCAGAAGTATAATTACTTTCTGAAATTCTCCATAGACTGCATGATTTTAGCCATTTTCTCCTCAGCCTTTGCAAGCTTAGCCTTTTCAGCTTCAATAAGCTTTTCCGGAGCCTTTGAAATAAAGCCCTGATTATTCAGCTTGCCGCTGAGGAAATCAATATCCTTCTGAACCTTTGCACGTTCCTTTTCAAGACGTGCAATTTCCTTTTCCTTGTCAACAAGCTCGTCCATAGGAATAAATATTCTTGCGGAATCAGTTACTGCATTGGCTGAATCAGGAATATCAAAGCTCTCCCCTGCCTCAACAGCAGATGCAGAAGCAAGCTTCTCAAAGAATACAGCACAGGAACTGAAAAGCTCGGTATCCTTTGTCTCGATAAAGAGCTTTGCCTTTACTGACGGCGGAACATTCATTTCGGTACGTGTATTTCTTACTGCCTTAACAGCGGCAATAATTTTTTCAAAGCTCTTTTCTTCCTCATCATAGCATACAGAGCTGTCGAAAACAGGGTAGCTTTCAAGCATTATCATGCTCTTTCCGTTAGTGAGAACCTGCCATATCTCCTCTGTAATAAAAGGCATGAACGGGTGGAGAAGCTTAAGCATTCCCTCCATTGCCCATACAAGAACAGCCTGTGCAGTCTTTTTGCTTTCTCCGCCGTTCTGGATTCTCGGCTTTGTAAGCTCAATATACCAGTCACAGTAAACGTCCCATATAAAGTCGTAAAGCTTTGCAGAAGCTACGCCAAGCTCAAACTTTTCGAGATTTTCATTTACCTCACCTGCAAGCCTGTTGAATTTATTTATGAGCCACTTGTCCTCCAGTGCAGGATTTTCCGGCAGTCCTGTAAATTCAAAGTCCTCCGGCAGATTCATAAGAATGAATCGTGAAGCATTCCACAGCTTGTTTGCAAAATTACGTGCGGCCTTTACCTTATCATCTATATAGCGCATATCGTTTCCGGGAGAATTTCCGGTAGCAAGCATAAATCTCAGTGCGTCTGCTCCGTACTCATTGATAACCTCCAGCGGGTCTATGCCATTTCCCAGTGATTTGGACATTTTACGTCCCTGAGAATCTCTCACAAGTCCGTGAATAAGAACAGTATCAAAGGGAGCTTTTCCCATATTTTCAATACCGCTGAACATCATTCTTACAACCCAGAAGAAAATAATGTCATAGCCTGTTACAAGTGTATTTGTGGGATAGAAATATTCAAGATCCTCTGTTTTTTCAGGCCAGCCGAGTGTTGAGAAAGGCCACAGTGCAGAGCTGAACCATGTATCAA
>JAEDLA010000081.1 GCA_016295545.1 Oscillospiraceae bacterium
CCAAAAACCCCGATTTCGGAGAAGAAATCGGGGTTGAAGTTTTAATCAAAGATGAAAACAGGCAAAAATTCTTGAAAACAGCGGAAAAATGAAGTGAAAGCGGAGATGTTCGTCCTCATTCCATCTCCTAATTGCGAACTTTTTCAAGTTCATGGCAGCAAATTTAAGCCTGACCCAAATTGTTACATGGGAGAGGCCACGGTGAAGTGTATAACGCATACCATATTTTTCTTTTGCATCTGCGAAAACTCGCTCTATTGTTTCTTTTCGTTTCTCATAAAGCTTCTTGTACTTCGGAGTATGACGAATATCTTCGGCAAAATCAAGATATTCACTCCAGATATGTTTTGTTACTGTTTTCTCACATTTGGCATTTCTTGTACATACGCTTCTTGAGGGACAATTTTTGCAGATTTCAGGATTGCTTTTGAATTCTCTGTATCCGTCACGGTTGATTGTTGAAAAGTTTAAAACTTGATTTTCAGGACAAATCACACAGTTATAGTATTCATCATAAATATAATCATATGGTCTGAGGAAGCCTTTTGCTCCCATTGGTCTTTTGTATGGTAATACTGGTATTCTTCCGTCATCAGTTACTTTTTTGCATATCCATGGTGTTTTATATCCTGCATCCATTACACAGGCGTTTATTTCAGGAAATCGCTTAGCAAGTCTGTCATAAAGCCCATCGAAAGCTACGCTGTCATGAACATTTCCAGGATTTACAGTTACATCCATAACATATCCATGCTTATCACAAGCTGTCTGTGCTGTATATGCCATACACTTTTTATGTTTACCTTTGTGGAAAACTCCGCATTCCGGGTCTGTCGTTGATTCTGTTACTTCCTTTTCCTCAGGAGCTTTTGGACTCTCAAAAGGCTTCTTTCCGTTGTTTTCACGTTCTTCATTTATTTCTTTCATAAGCTGCTCTTCATATATTTTTGCAGCTCTGGGTACAGCTTTCTTTATTACTTTCTTTGTGTTTGCATTTGCTTTGATATGTGTGCCGTCAATGAACACATCCTCTGGTGAGAGATAGCCTGCATTATTAATTTCATCAAGAATCCAGAAAAATATTGCTTCTACTACTTCGGGTGTATATCTGTTTCTGAAATTATAGCTGAGTGTTGAAAAGTGAGGTGTCTGCTCATTCAGAAGATAGCCTAAAAACCAACGGTATGCTACGTTTAATCTTACTTCCTCCGCTGTTTTTCTGAGTGAAGGTATGCCGAAAAGATGCTGTATCAGTATCATTTTGAACAGCACCACCGGATCTATGCTCGGTCTTCCATTATCAGCACAATATAAATCTCCCACAAGGTCATATATATGCGTAAAATCTATTACTCTGTCTATTTTCCTTAGTATGTGATCTTCCGGAACTAACTCCTCGATACATATCATCTCATATTGTCCTCGTTCTTCTGCTTTCGTTGCCAGCATTTCCTTCACCTTCCTATTTTTTTATTATACCACATTTACGCAAAAAAGCCAAGCTTTCGCTTGACTTTTTCGACAGACTGATCCCTGCAAGAAAATAGTTCTTGCAGGGATTTTAACTATATTAATTTTTAAAGAACATCAATTTTATCTGTATGGCAATATTTAAGAGAACCTGTCTTCTTAACTATTGCCCAAGAACAACGTTTCTTTGAACCCTTTCCTCATCTTGAATATACCCCTTCACGGGGTATATTCAAGATGAGACGTGGGATTCCAAAGGGACTTTGTCCCTTTGGCAGGGGGTAAAGGGGGACAGCGTCCCCCTTAAATATCTGCCGTAGAAATAAAAGCTGACTTGTTCAATCAAACGCAGCCCTGAGCCTTCATAGCTTCAGCAACCTTGAGGAAGCCTGCAATGTTAGCACCAGCCATGTAGTTGCCCTCAAGACCGTACTCCTTAGCAGCTTCGTCACAGGACTTGAAGATGCTTACCATGATACCGTGGAGCTTAGCATCAACTTCCTCGAATGTCCATGAAAGTCTCTCGCTGTTCTGGCTCATTTCAAGACCGGAAGTAGCAACACCGCCGGCATTTGCAGCCTTAGCAGGACCATAGAGGATACCATTTGCGAGGTAAGTCTCGATAGCCTCGGGAGTTGAAGGCATATTAGCGCCCTCAGAAACAACCTTACAGCCGTTCTTTACGAGGAGAGCAGCGCTTTCGCCGTCGATTTCGTTCTGTGTAGCGCAGGGGAGAGCGATGTCGCAGGGAACGCTCCAGATGCCCTTGCAGCCCTCTGTATAAGTAACATTCTTGTGAGATGTTCTGTCAACGTACTCCTTGATACGTCCACGCTCAACCTCTTTGATCTGCTTAACGAGGTCAAGCTCGATACCGTCAGGATCAACGATATAGCCGTTGGAGTCAGAAAGTGTGATAACCTTTGCGCCAAGCTGTGTAGCCTTTTCAGTAGCGTAGATAGCAACGTTTCCTGAACCGGAAATAACAACAGTCTTGCCCTCGAAGCTTGTACCGTTAGCCTTGAGCATTTCGTCTGTGAAATAGCAAAGACCGTAGCCTGTAGCCTCAGTTCTTGTAAGAGAGCCGCCGTATGTAAGGCCCTTACCTGTAAGAACGCCTGTGAACTCATTTCTGAGTCTCTTGTACTGACCGAACATATAACCGATCTCACGTCCGCCTGTACCGATATCACCTGCGGGAACGTCTGTATCAGCGCCGATGTGCTTGCAAAGCTCTGTCATGAAGCTCTGGCAGAAGCGCATGATCTCTCCGTCGCTCTTGCCCTTAGGATCAAAGTCAGAGCCGCCCTTGCCGCCGCCCATAGGCAGAGTTGTAAGGCTGTTCTTGAATACCTGTTCAAAACCGAGGAACTTGATAATACCGAGATAAACTGAGGGGTGGAGACGGATACCGCCCTTGTAAGGTCCGATAGCAGAGTTGAACTGAACTCTGAAACCTCTGTTGACCTGAACCTTGCCGTTGTCATCAACCCAGGGAACACGGAACATGATCTGTCTCTCAGGCTCAACGATTCTCTCGAAAACGCCTGCTTCAACCAGGTCAGGTCTCTTTTCAACAACAGGCTGGAGTGACTCAAAAACTTCAGTTACAGCCTGAATGAACTCCGGCTCGCCTGCATTTCTCTTCTTAACTGTTTCTAATAAATCGATTAAATACTGATTTTTTAACGCCATTGTTAAAAAACCTCCTTAAAAAAATTCTGCATAAAGCAGTAAATATATCATAGCACAGTAAAAATGCTATGCTATATTAAAATTATAACACTCGGAAATTAATTTTGCAATACTTTATTGCGGTAAAATCCTTAAAAAAGAAACTTTTTGTTAAACAACGACATTTTTTTATAAATTACAGAAAAAACTATGGTTTATTCTGACGAATCACCGAATTGATTAAGGTAATCGCTTGCAAGGTATAGCGAGCCTGATATTACAGCAATACCATTACATTCAAGGGCAAGCTTTTTTGCCGTAAATACGGCTGTTTTCAGGGAACTGCATGGTTCAGCGGAGGTATATTCTGACGCAATTTCCGCAAGCTTTTCTGCTGGAACAGCGTTGTCTGCAAAGTCGTCCACGAGAAAAATTTTTTCCGACAGAGCGGAGATTTTTTCAACTCCGGACTTATAATCCTTTGAATCCACCATACCCATGACGGTTATGATTTTTTTGCCCTGAAGTTTAAGGTTGTCAAGCACTCTGCTGAGTGACGTGATTCCAGCCGGATTATGACCTCCGTCAACGATAACGGGGGGATTTTCAGGGATATACTGAATTCTTCCTTTGACCTTAACAGTCTCAATTGAGCGGCGGATTGCTTCTTCAGTCACCCAGAAATATTTTTTTCTCAGGCAGCGGCATACTTCAATGGCAGTCACAGCATTGCAGGGCTGATGAAATCCGAGCATAGCTGTTTTGAACCTTTCACCTTTATAAATAAAGGGATTTCCGGTTATTTCCATAGCCTGATATTTAAAATCCCTGTAATCGGGAATAATAAGCTCACTTTTTTTTTCAAGAGCAGTCCGCCTTATGATATCAGCTACATTTTTATTATTGTCCATTGACAGAACGGCAGTTGAGCCGTTTTTGATGATACCGGCTTTCTGCTCTGCAATTTTCTCAATGGTATCACCGAGAATTGCCGTGTGGTCAAGGGAAATTGATGTTATTACGGACACGAGAGGAGGGGGGATAACATTTGTAGAGTCAAGAAGTCCTCCTATACCTGTTTCAAGCACCACAATATCACATTTTTCACGACTGAACCAAAGAAAAGCAATTGCCATTGATATTTCAAACTGGGAATATTTTCTTTCCGCAACGTGTTCCGCAACAAAGCCGCAAATCTCAGAAAGGGAGTTTTCATCGATTTCACGGTCATTTATGCGGATTCTGTCTGTGTAATGGGTAACAAAGGGCGAGGTGAATTTCCCTGTTTTGTATCCTGAAAGCTCCAGAGCCTTTGAAATATATTCAAGGGTAGAACCTTTTCCGTTAGTACCGGCAATATGAACAAATTTCAGGTCATTCTGAGGATTTCCTATACGCTCCATAAGCTCATTTGCACGGGAAAGGTCAGTAACCTTTGCCCCAAGCCGGCTGTAGGAGCCTATGAAGTCCATGCACTGCTTAAAATTCATAGTCGATGCAGGCTCTGCTTATCTTGACTGTGCTGATAAACTGACCGAATTTTTTATGTGCCGGATGAACCTGATAAGCATTCAGATCGTCAATTGTGTCAAAATCGCAGATAAGGGAAATAGTGTAGTTATCCTGAGGAGCCTCCTGCGAATTGAAAACTACTTCTCCTTTTTTTATCTGCGGAACATTTTTTAATACGTCGTTAAAGCGTTCTTTGGCTTCTGCGGCATTTTCGTACTCACTTTTTCCGTTTGTATCGCACAGCTTGAACATTACTATATGTTTTATCATTTGATTATTCTCCTTTATTTTTTAAATTTCTGCGTTCATTTCTGATATAGGCAAAGGTTGCCTTTTCACCTTTTTCCGCAAGCATGGTAAGCAGCATTTCCAGCTTGTCTGAGGTTTGCGGCTCGATTATCCTGCGGGCTTTTCCACGCATGAAATACTCCAGCGGCATGGCATCGTCATAATTTTTCTTGTTGTATGTTTTTGAAGCGGCAACTCTGTCACAGAACATCTCATAAATATACACATCGGGCATTCTGACCGGTTCAATTTTTTTTGAAACAGGGTTGTAGTCCGTCCAGTATTCAAAATGATGACGGTTTCTGCCCTTGTGGTGCATCCATGCTCTGGAATATCCATAGGTCTCACGCTCTTTTTCGTTGGGACTGCGGCAGCCCTGATAATATTTAACACCCGGAATAAATTCAGTGGGTGAGAATTTTGACAGATCGTGATTAAGTCCACGCCAGATAATTCCGGCTTTCACGCAGTTTATCAGTACTCTGTGTCTGTGGACTGCAACGGTTTTGAGGTGACCGAAAAAATTATGTATAAGCATATTAAATAGTCTCCTGAGCGGAAAAATCTCCGTAAAGACCTCTTATATCGAGGACGGATTGTTTTTCGATAAGCTTTCCTGTGATGATTCGTCTGCCTGCTGAGTAGTCCAGATTTTCAAGCTTTCGTGCAATAATTTCCACAGCAGTTTCAGCCATTTTTTCAATATTGACTTCAATTGTTGTAATAGGAGGAATGCAGATGCTTGAAACCGTATAGTTATCATACCCCACAACGGAAATATCCTCAGGAACTCTCAGTCCCTTGCTTTTCAGGGCAGTTATCACACGGAAAGCTGTTTCGTCACAATTGCAGACAAAGGCAGTAGGCATATCCTTAGGCAGGTCGATTTTTGAATAAAGAACTCCGCCCTCATCACGGTCGTCAAGAGTCCATTCCTGATGATAGGGGATATTATTCTCGATAAGACACTTTATATAGCCAAGAAAGCGGTCGTGAATACTGCTTGTGGCTGTAATAGTGCCGAAGAAGCCGATTTTTCTGTGACCGTTTCTGATAAGGTAGTCGGTAAGCAGATAGCCGCCCTGATAGCTGTCAGAATTAACGGAATCTATGTCAAACCGGCTGTCGTAAAAGTCAACAAAAACAACAGGAAGCTCGATTTTGCTCAGCAGCTCGATGTAATTCCGCTTTATCTGACCAATGACCATAATGCCGTCAATTTTATTTTCGCTTATCATTTTGGGAAGAACGGAATCCCTTTCACTGCTGACTGATACACTTTCGTAGACGGTGTAAATATTAAGCTCGGAAAGTCTGTTTGAGATACCGGCTGTAAGCTCCCAGTAAAAAGTACCTCTGTAGCCGACAAACTTTTCCGAAGTAAGAATACCCACACTTTTTCCGGGCTTCATGCTGTAGGAGCTTTTTTTGCTGTTTCTTGTATTTGAGGGCTTATAACCCATATTTCTGGCAGTTTCACAGATTTTTTGTCTCAGTTGACTGCTTACGCCGTCACGTCCGGCAAGAGCGTTGGAGACAGTTACTACGCTGACGCCCAGTTCACGGGCGATATCGATCATTTTTACGCCGTTTTTCAAACTTATCACCTGCAATTTTTTTGCAGTGCAAAGGACTGCAAGGTATAATTCATAGAAATCAATTTTTGCTTTTTGGCTTTATTAAAGGGGGGTATCTTCTTGAGTTCTTGCTAATGTACAATGTTTTTTGATTCCTCACTCATATTGATATCCCCCTTTATGGGGGATATCAATATGAGACGTGGGATTCCAAAGGGACAATGTCCCTTTGGCAGGGGATTTTAAGGG
>JAEDLA010000082.1 GCA_016295545.1 Oscillospiraceae bacterium
TTCTCCTTATATAAAAAAATGGACATTAATATCAAACGCCGGATAAACCGGCGCTCTCTCTAATACTTTTTATTACTTCGTCAAATAAATATTGGTAATTACTTCGTCGGGCAAGCCGAGGGAAGTAATGCTGGAGTGTCCGTAAATCATCGCTGCGCTTGATTTACTGCTTTGTCAGGGGGACTCCGTCCCCCTCGTTCACCCCCTGCCAAAGGGTTAATAAACCCTTTGGAATCCCACTCTGCGGCTTCGCCGCTTTTTATAGATATTTAATACCGGAAAGTAAAAATAGATTTGTATTGCCCGAAAGGAGGGAGCTTTAATTGCCCAACTATGATAAAGAGGATATTGTTGAGCTGAAAAACAGAAAAAAACGGCGAAAACGACTGGTCAGACTGCTTGTATTCCTGCTGATAGTTTCAATTGTCGGCGGACTGTTTTACTACAGGGACTTATGGCTGCCAAAGCTGCAGGGACTGGGAAAACAGTACGAGACTATCAGAAATGACGGTCAGCTTGCTGAGGGAAATTTCCCGATAGAAATAAACGGCGGCTCAAAATATCAGCTGAATTACGGCGAGGACAGGCTGTTTCTGCTGAGCGATGCTTATATCTATTACTACAGCGTAGACGGCGGACTGCTGAAAAGACGTCAGCACGCCTATTCAAATGCAGTGCTTAATACCGCCGGAGGTACGGCGCTTATCTATGAAAGCGGCGGTGACCAGCTTTCTGTGGAGAATGACAAGGAAAAGCTTTATGAGATGAGCTTTGATGATACCATAATCTTTGCACGTATCAGTCCGGAGGGCTATGCTGCTGTTGTAACCACTTCTGACAATTACGCCTGCAAGCTTACAGTCTATAATAAAAAGGGAGAATTTGTTTACGAGAGAAACTGCGTTGAGCGTATAAAGTCCATAAGCTTTACCGATGAAAGCTCCGGCTGTATTCTCAGCTATATCGGCGCTGACAACGGAACTCTCTCCACAAGCGTGCAGAAAATAAGCTTTACCTCTGAAAAGGAGGACTGGACATCGCCTTACGTCAATACTCTCGGCATTGAGACCTTTGCAAGCGGTGACGGAGCTTTCGTACTTGGCTATACCGCCTGTGCAAATGTGGATTCAAGCGGTCAGATAAGCTCCTATTACCAGTATGACGGAGATTTTGCCGGCGGTGACAGCAAAAACGGCAAATCTGCTGTTATCATCAATGATGACGACAGAAGAAAATATACCCTTGCTCTTTTTGACAAGGATTCCGCTGCTCCGGTGCTTGTTGATTTTGATGAGCCGCTGAAATATGTCACTGTCTGCGACGGACTGGCATATGTTATGAGTACGGAGGAGATAAGGGGCTATGATTTTGATGGAACGCTCCGTTCAACAGTTGAAATAACCGATTCCTACAGCGAATTCAGGAGAAGCGAGGACTACATTTTCCTTATGGCATATAATAAGATAGACAGAATCGATTACAATAGCTGATATTTCCGGCATAAATGATACATATATATAAATAGGATTATAGAATCTGCTCTGCTGATAGTTTTTGCGCAGGGCGATAAAGGAGGAGCAAAACATGGGTACACAGTTCTGGTGGTTTTTTGACGCAGCAGCTGCTGTAATAGTGCTGATAGCTGTTTTTATTGCAGGAAAACGTGGCTTTTCAAAATCTATTGTAGTCTCTGTGGGCTGCATTTTGGGAATTATTTTTTCTGCCTCAATAAGCGGCGGAGTGGCGGGAGCAATCTACAAAACTACTGCCAAGCCAAGCAACGTCAAGGATATTGAGCACGCTCTTGAGGATTTCAGCATAACAGGGGAAACAAAAACATATATCGAGACTCTCGGCTATAACGTAACTGTCAAAGAGGAAAAACTGGCGGAAATTTTTGCCGGCGGAGGAGATATAAACGCAGCTCTTTATAAGTACATCAACAACATAAACGGCAGAACTGTTGATACGGAGGAAGCCTTCAATGAAAAAATGACTGACGGCTTTGCACGTATCATGGATGATTTGCTGTCTCCGAGACTTACGGACTACGCCGGAGCAAAGGCTGCTGAAAAGATAAAGGCTGATATGCCAGCCATGACAGAGGTAATTCAGCTCCTGACAGCTGAGGAAAACGACAAAGCAGCCCAGATGATAGAAAAGGAATTTACCGGCGAAGCCTATCAGGAAATCATTCAGACAATGTGCCTTGTAATAGTACTGCTGATTTTCATGGTTGTTGTCAAGAGCTTTGCAGTGAAGCTTGAAAAAAGCGGAGCCATTGCTCCTATGGGCGATATTGCCGAACACGTTTTGGGAGCAGCTGCCGGTATAATCAGCGGAGTAACACTTGTTGCAGCCACAGCAGCTGTAATAAGAACCTGTGTACTTCTCGGCAACAGCAGCATGATGCTTTTCAATACAGAAACAATAGACAAAACTATTTTCTTTAAATACATTTACAGACTTGTGTCAATGATTTAGGCATTCAGATACAAAATAAAAACAGGAGGTTATCACCCCGATGATAATGTGCAGCAAATGCAAAAAGCGTCCGGCAGTTGTTTTTATAACATCAATGCACGGCAATGAAAAGAAAAACGAAGGATTGTGCCTTACCTGCGCAAAGGAAATGAATATTCCGCAGGTTGCAGAGTACATGGAAAAGCTTGGTATATCCGATGAGGAGATAGAGCAGCTTTCCGACCAGATGATGGGTATGCTTGACGGCGACAGCTTTGAAATGGGCGGTTCAGGCTTTTTCCCGGATTTTTTAGGCAATTTCTTCCAGAATAACAACGCTCCGGCAGAAAACGGCGGCAATGAACAGGCAATCTCCGGACAGTCTGATAAGCAGGCTGATGACAAGAATCAGAACAGCGGCAAAAAAGGAATATTCGGCGGCAAAAAGGATAAAAAGCAGGGGAATCTGAAATTCCTCAACAGCTACTGTACTAACCTTACCCAGAAAGCCGCTGACGGTCAGCTTGACAGGATAATGGGCAGAGATAAGGAAATTGCCCGTGTTATACAGATACTTTCAAGACGTACCAAAAATAATCCCTGTCTCATAGGTGAACCCGGTGTTGGTAAAACAGCTATTGCTGAGGGAATTGCTCAGCGCATAAACGAGGGAAATGTCCCCTTTAACCTTGCTGACAAGAAGCTATATCTCCTTGACCTTACTGCTCTTGTTGCCGGAACACAGTTCAGGGGACAGTTTGAAAGCCGTATCAAGGGACTTGTGGACGAGGTCAAGCGTGAGGGCAATGTCATACTCTTTATTGACGAGGTCCATAACCTTATCGGCACAGGTGATGCCGAGGGTTCAATGAATGCCGCAAATATCCTTAAACCTGCCCTTTCCAGAGGAGAGGTTCAGGTAATCGGTGCAACAACCTTTGGTGAGTACAGAAAGTACATCGAAAAGGATTCAGCTCTTGAAAGACGTTTCCAGCCTGTTACTGTCAACGAGCCTACTGTTGAGGAGACGGTGAATGTTCTTTTAGGCATAAAGCAGTATTATGAGGACTATCACCATGTTCACATTTCAGACTATCTGCTGAGAGTATGTGCTGAGCTTTCCGAGCGTTATATTACCGATCGTTTCCTCCCCGACAAGGCTATCGACCTTATGGACGAGGGCTGTGCCCTTGCCTGCATACGCTCTCCTGAAATTGCAGATTACGAAAAGCTGAAAAAGGAAATAAAAGTTCTTGAGGATATGGAAAAGAGTATTTCCGAGCAGAGCGAGCCGGATTATCAGGCAATTGCTGAGGTAAAGGGAAAGCTTATCCATGCCCGTGATAACGGTGAGGAGCTTCGTCAGAAGGCAGAAAGTGTTCAGGTAACTGAGGGCGATATTGCTAAGGTCGTTGAGCTGTGGACAGGAATTCCGGCAAGTAAGATTACTGAATCAGAGTTTATGAAAATAGCTCATCTTGCCGATTCGCTTAAAAAGAGAATTGTCGGTCAGGACGAGGCAATAGGACTTCTTTCCAATGCAATAAAGCGCAAGAGAGTTCATCTGAATAAAAAACGCAGACCGGCTTCGTTTATATTTGTAGGTCCTACAGGTGTAGGAAAGACTGAACTTGTAAAGGCGCTTGCTGAGGAGATGTTCGATTCCCCCGAGCCGCTTATCCGCCTTGATATGACTGAGTATATGGAGAAGCACTCTGTGGCAAGAATGATTGGTTCGCCTCCGGGATATGTGGGCTACGATGAAGCAGGACAGCTGACGGAAAAGGTACGCAGACGTCCCTATTCAGTAATTCTTTTTGATGAAATAGAAAAGGCTCACCCCGATGTTATGAATATACTCATGCAGATACTTGACGAGGGCAAGGTCGACGACGCTCACGGCAGAACAGTCAACTTTGAGAACACCATTATATGCATGACCTCCAATGCCGGTTCTTCCGATAAATCAGTGGGAGTAGGCTTCAACAGGACGGAAAATGAGATAACCCGTGAAAAGGCAATGAAAGGACTGAAAGAGTTCCTGCGCCCTGAATTTATCAGCCGAATCGATGAGATAGTTGTATTCAGACCGCTGTCAAAAGAGAATTTTGCTGAGATTGCGGCACTTATGATAAACGAGATGAAAGAACCTCTTGCTGAAAAGAATATCTCTGTCAGCTATGATAAACGTGCTCTTGACAGGATTGCGGAAATGTCATACGGCAAGCCCTATGGTGCCCGTGATATCAGACGTGTTATCCGTCAGGAGGTTGAGGACAAGGCGGCTGAGCTTATTATCGAAAAGGCTTCTGAGCTTTCTGAAATAGTTATCTCTGCCGATGAAAACGGAGATATTACCGTTGAGGGAAGAAAGGACGGAGAGTAATGAAGCTGAAAAGCATTATTGCTGTTGTTCTGGCTGCTGTTATATGTACGGCAGCCCTCTGTTCCTGCGGAAAGTCCGGCGGACCGGTACTTGCCCTGAGCAGTACTGAGGGAAAGCCGGGAGATACAGTCAACGTCAGCCTGTCTGTTTCAGGAGCTGACGGCAAATGGTCGTCATGCGGCATTCATATACTCTACGACAACAGACTTGAATGCATAGCAAGTGAAGCTGATCCGCAGACGCCCTCCTATGAAAAAGGCGGAGCTATTGCCGATATGACAGCTTCCGTTGCTGTAATATGGAACAAGGATCTGCTTGATGAAATCGAAAAGGACAACAAATTTTCCATATTCTTTGCTGCTGCCGGAGAGGGCAATGTGGGCAAAGACGGTGATATAGCATCATTTTCGTTTAAAATTCCTGATGATGCAGAAGTCGGAACAGTCTACGAAACAGGCTTCTTCTACCGTGACGGTGACGCTTTTGCAAGTGCAGACAATGACGCTGATTTTCAGGATTACGCATTCAGCCACTGGAAAGGCGGGAAAATCACGGTAGTCTGATACGCTCAACGGAGGTGAATTTACTTGAATCTGAAAAAAATACCGTTATTGGCATCAGCTGCCATAATCGCAGCAGCATTCTCCGGAGCGCCTGCTGCGGCAGCTGACTCGTCGGATAAGGTTAAGATAATGCCGCTGGGCGACTCGATTACTGACGGTTACTGGACAGCAGGCGGCTACAGGAAGTATCTAAGCCATTTGCTTGCACAGGACGGCTTTACAGACATTGACCTCGTAGGACCAAAGGGCAATGATATCGAAACCTTTTCCTATAACGGCGAAACAGTCAGCTATGACGGCAATTATGCCGGCTACAGCGGCTATGCCATACAGTATATGGAGGGCACGGAAACTCGTCAGGGAATCCTTGAAACTATTCAGGAAACCGATATGATAAAGACATATCAGCCGGATATAGTACTGCTGCAAATAGGAACAAATGATATTCTCAGCGCTTATAATGAGGGTATTACAGACAGGCTTGAAAATCTGATAAATGTTATCCTCAGTGACCTTGACGATCCCGACAGCGTGATTTTTGTATCAACTGTTCCTGAAATTGACGCTGTTCTTGTATCGGACTGGCTGTGGGCATACGGCGATGCAAAGTGGAACAGTACGCAGGAGGAGTTTTCTGCACTGATACAGGGGTATGTTGCAAGCTATAACAGCTCTGTAAAGCAGCTTGCTGAGAAAATGCAGAATGAGCAGAAAAACGTTCGTTTTGCCGATATTCACAGTGTCCTTGACGTTGAGACTGACCTTTATGACGGAGTTCACCCCAATGAACAGGGGTATGAGAAAATGGGCGTTTACTGGGCAGATGTTATCGGGACATATCTTGACAGCGGAAATACGGAGGAAACAACTGCTGCAACGACAGATATTCCTCAGGAAGAAACAACAGTGCCGACAACAGAAAATCAGCCGGATATCTCACCAAATGGCTATAAAATGGCTGACCTGATAAGATTGTCCTGCTTTATTACAAATAAGACGAAATTTATTGATGACGGTACGGAGGTTCCGCTTGCGGAGCTTACGGCTGAGCAGCAGAAGTTCTACGACATGGACGGGGACGGCGCTCTCGACAGTCTTGATGTTGTGCTGCTTCGCAGGGAACTGCAGGAAATAGCACGATATATATAATATCTATAAAAATCGGCGAAGCCGCAAAGTGGGATTCCAAAGGGTTTATTAACCCTTTGGCAGGGGGTGAACGAGGGGTGACTCCCTACGGTGTAGGGAGATGTCACGAAGTGACAGAGGGTACGGGCGACCGTTGGGAGCAGCGTCCCCCTGACAAACAAGTAAAGCAAGCGCAGCGAAGCTTTACGGACGTTA
>JAEDLA010000083.1 GCA_016295545.1 Oscillospiraceae bacterium
GCGTTCCCTGAATTTGGAATATGAACTATATTTAACCTGCTGAATAGATTATAAATCTATTCTATTTAAAATAATCAAACAGGAGGTACTTATTATGAATGCAGAAAAATTCACACAGAAATCAGCTGATGCTGTAAGAAAGGCTCAGAGCATTGCTGTTATGCAGAGTAATTCCGTTATCGAGCCTGTTCATATCCTCGCAGGACTGCTTAAACAGGAGGGCGGTCTTATCCCCCAGCTGCTGAAAAAAATGAATATCGATTCCGATATCTTCGACAGCGAAAATGACAAGCTTATCAGTACTCTTCCTAAAGTCACAGGCAGCGGCAGAAGCAGCAATATCGGAATTTCCGCTGAAACAGACAGAATCCTTACCGCCTCAGAGGAAATCGCCTCGAATATGAAAGACGAGTTCGTTTCAGTTGAGCATATCATGCTTGCTCTTATCGACTCCAAAAACCGTGAGCTTTCAAAGCTGTTCAGCACATTCCGCATCACTAAAGACAGCTTTCTCAATGCGCTTATGTCAGTTCGTGGCAATACCCGTGTAACATCTGAAAATCCTGAGGACACCTACGATGTCCTTGCAAAATACGGTCAGGAGCTTGTGGGACTTGCCCGCAGAAACAAGCTTGACCCGGTAATCGGACGTGACAGCGAAATAAGAAATGTTATAAGAATACTCTCACGTAAAACGAAGAATAACCCTGTCCTTATCGGTGAACCCGGCGTTGGTAAAACTGCAATTGCTGAGGGACTTGCACTGCGTATCGTTGCCGGCGACGTTCCTGACAGTCTGAAAGACCGCAAGGTTTTCTCACTCGATATGGGTGCTCTTGTTGCAGGAGCTAAATATCGTGGTGAATTTGAGGAGCGTCTGAAAGCTGTGCTGAATGAGATAAAAAACAGCAACGGAAATATAATCCTCTTTATTGATGAGCTGCACACAATCGTTGGTGCAGGAAAAACTGACGGAGCTATGGACGCCGGAAATCTCCTTAAACCTATGCTTGCAAGGGGCGAGCTGCACTGTATCGGTGCCACCACTCTCAATGAGTACAGGCAGTATATTGAGAAAGATCCGGCACTGGAGCGTCGTTTCCAGCCTGTTATGGTGGACGAGCCGACTGTTGAGGACACTATATCTATACTGCGTGGACTTAAAGAACGCTATGAAGTCTTTCACGGCGTAAAGATTCAGGACAATGCGCTTATCTCCGCAGCAGTGCTCTCCAACAGATATATAAGTGACCGTTATCTCCCCGACAAGGCAATTGACCTTATTGATGAAGCCTGCGCTACGATAAGGACGGAAATGGACTCAATGCCTACTGAGCTTGACGTTATCTCCCGAAAAATCGTTCAGCTTGAAATCGAAGAAGCTGCTCTTAAAAAGGAAAGTGACAACATCTCTCAGGAGCACCTTGAAGAAATTCAAAAGGAGCTTGCTGAGCTTCGTGAGAAATTCAAGGGTATGAAAGCTAAATGGGAGAACGAAAAAACCGACATTACAGCTGTTCAGAAGCTTCGTGAGGAGATTGAAAGCGTTGGTGCAGAGATTGACAAGGCTGAGCGTGAATACGACCTTAACAAGGCGGCAGAGCTTAAATACGGCAAGCTTCCTCAGCTTCAGAAAAAGCTGGAGGAGCTTGAACACAAGGCTGAACAGGATATCGGCGACGAAAAGCTTCTCCGTGATAAGGTTACAGAGGAGGAAATTGCTCAGATCGTCTGCCGCTGGACAGGCATTCCTGTTTCAAAGCTTATGGAGGGCGAAAAGGAGAAGATTCTCGGACTTGAACAGCTGCTTCACAAGCGTGTTATAGGTCAGGACGAAGCCGTTACAAAAGTCAGTGAGGCTATTCTGAGATCCCGTGCAGGCATTCAGGCTCCTGACAGACCTATCGGTTCATTCCTGTTTCTCGGACCTACAGGCGTGGGCAAAACTGAGCTTGCAAAGGCTCTGTCAGAGATTCTTTTTGATGACGAGAAAAATATTATCCGTATCGACATGAGCGAATATATGGAGAAATTCAGCGTAAGCCGTCTTATCGGAGCACCTCCCGGATATGTTGGCTATGACGAGGGCGGTCAACTTACCGAAGCCGTCAGAAGAAAGCCTTACTCTGTTATACTTTTCGATGAAATAGAAAAGGCTCACCCCGACGTTTTCAATATTCTGCTGCAAGTCCTCGACGACGGTCGTATTACTGATTCACAGGGACGTACCGTTGACTTTAAGAACACTATTATAATACTCACATCAAATCTTGGTTCACCATATATTCTTGACGGAATTGGTGCAGACGGAGAAATTACCGATGAAGCAAGAGCAAAGGTGGATACGCTTCTGAAACAGCAGTTCCGTCCGGAATTCCTCAACCGTCTTGACGAGATTATTTTCTACAAGCCGCTTGCCAAAACAGAGATAATGAGCATTGTTGACCTTATGCTTGATGATCTGCAAAAACGTCTTGACGACAAGCACATCAGTATCAATGTCTCACCGGAAGCTAAGAATTATATCGTTGAATGCGGATATGATCCCAATTTCGGCGCACGTCCGCTGAGAAGATTTATTCAGCGAAAGGTCGAAACTCTTATTGCCAAAAAGATAATTTCATGCAATCTTTCAGCCGGCGACATAATTGGCATTGGTCTTGAAAACGGCGAATTATCGGCAGATTAACGCTTTTTTATTAGCCGAATTGAATAAAAAACGCCTTACAGCCGGGAATTTATAGGTTGAAATGTCATTTTTTCATATATTTCTTGACAAATCACAATTTTAGGTATATAATTCAATTGTAATAATTTCAATGGAGGATATGTAAATGACAAAGACTGAATTGATCAGCACTGTTGCCAAAGATACCGGTCTTACCAAAAAAGATGCCGACACTGCTGTAAATGCTGTTATTGCCGCTATTACTAATACTCTCGCAAGCGGTGAAAAGGTTACTATCGCTGGCTTCGGAACCTTTGAGGTTCGTGACCGTAAGGAAAAAAAGGTTATTAACCCCCAGACTAAGAAAACAATGATTGCACCTGCATGCAAAGCACCTGCCTTTAAACCGGGACAGGCACTTAAAAATGCAGTAAAGAAATAATTTTTACGGAGGTATTTTTATTATGGCAAGAACAAAAAAGGCTGCTGCTTCTACAGCTGCTGAAAAGACTGTAAAGGCTGTTGCTGAGACAGTAAAGAACGAAACTGTAACTGCTGAACCCGTTAAGGAAGAAGCTGCTAAGGCTAAGACTGCTAAGGCAGAAACTACCAAGAAAACTGCCGCTGCTAAGAAACCTGCTGCTAAGCCTGCTAAAAAGGCTGTTAATTCTAATGTTTATGTTCAGTTCAACAATTCTGAAGCACATACATCCGAGCTTGTTGCAAAGGCTATATCTGACTCAGGCGTTGAGGCTCCCGATACTGTTGACGTTTATGTAAGACCTGAGATCAACAAGGTTTACTATGTAATCGACGGCAATAAGTTCGGTGACTTTGAGCTTTTCTAAGCTGAACTATTTTTGAATATATTCTATAAAAGCTGCTCCGGTAAAAATCGGGGCAGCTTTTGTATTGCGAAAAAGTCATGATTGCTATAAGGAACGCCCTCTCTTGCAGGGCGTTCCCTCTTCAAAAACAGTCCACCGGACTGTTTTTGAATTCACCCTTTGCGGAGCGCCTGACGGCTATGTGCGGGGCTTTGCCCCACTCCCCACCAGAGGCTCTGCCTCTGGACTCTGCCAAAGGGGGAATACCCCCTTTGGAAACCCATGATTTATCCGGTTATAACTGTTTTTTGTTATAGTTTCTGACTTTCTTTTCTTTTTATCTGAAATCTTACGTCCTCACCCTTGAACTCCATACAGGTGTAAACGGCTGAGATACGTGATACCACACGTTCATCATAGCGGCGGCGGATTCCGGAATAATCAAGGTTTGTACTGATTATTGTCGGTCTGCCGTAGTTCAGGCGTGTATTTATTATATTGTAAATGGTTGAGCTGTAAAATGTGGATTCAAATTCCGTGCCTAAGTCGTCAAGAATAAGAAGCTCAGTTTCCATAATAAGGTCAATAGTTTCAGTATTGTGTTCACGGCTGAAATGCTCACGCTCAATGCTTCTGAGAATGTTAATGATCGAATCGTATATCACGGTATATCCCTTTTCAAGCACTCTGTTTGCAATGGCAAGGGAAAGGTGGGTTTTCCCCAGTCCCGTTTTGCCAAGCATAAAAATGCTCTCTGACTCAGGAGTGAATGTTTCCGCATAATTCCTTGTGAAGTTCAGTATCCGTTCCATAGTAAAGTAGTCGTCGCCCTTGTAGTAGCTCAGGCTGAAAGTATCAAAGCTTGAGGGAAGTAAATGGGCTTTTTTATTGAGAGCGTCTGCGGAGATTTTTCCGTAAAGCTTCTTGAAGCAGTCACAGTATTCGCCGTTGCAGTAACCTGTGTCATTACATTTCGGGCAGGTGTAGTGAATATCAAGGTAGTCCTCAGGATAGCCGTTCTGCACCAGCATCTGCCGTGACATAGCCTGAGCCGAAAGATTATAGGCTTTGAGCTGCTCAATTTTTTCATTGGTAAACGGCTGTGAACCGCCTGAAATAATTTTGATAAGCTCTCTGCCGGTATTGTACAGCTGATTGTTTATTTCCCGAATCTGAGGTATTTTATGATTGATCTCCATGATCCTGTCCTCATTTTCTCTTATTGCCTGAGTACGGCGCTTAGTCAGAATCAGCTGAACCTGTTCATAAAAATCGCTGTTCATAATAACTCCTTAGAAATTGTTGATAAAAATTTTATACTTGTCCACATCGAAATCGTCTCCGGAGTCCTTGCTGCCGGATTTTTTGTTTTTCTTGTAATCAGCTTCGGCATTTTTCACGTCCTGTACTGTTGAAAAACCGCTGTCACGCCAAGAAAGGAGAATCCTGTTTATATATTCAAAGGACAGCTTGTCAATACGCTCAATAGTTTTCTCGTAGGCGTAATGGATAAGGTCCATATTGAATCCGATATTCTTCCACTGGGAAATTATTTCCATCTGCTTTGAAGTAGGACGGCGCTTCATTTCAAATGTTCGCATTATCTGGGAAATATAGTTCCGTGATTCGTTCAGGCGGCTGACCTCTTCCTGTGCAGCGGTAAGGTCATTTATCTCATTTTCGCTCCAGTCTGCAGCAATTTTCTCAATATAGCCGGCGTTTGTCTTGTCGATTGAAGCGCAGTAGGCAAGAAGCGTTATTATGACTTCCTTTTTCAGTCCAAGATAGCTGAACATCCATATAAGAGAATTCTGCCGTGTATGATTGAGAATGCCGAGAATATTCTCTGCCATTTTGAAAAGCTCAGCTATATCAGCGGAATTTTTCATAAGCTCCGCTATTTCTGAGGAGCTGAGATTCTGCCGCTGATGTTCCGGCACAGCTGTCTGTCTGACAGGCTGCTGCACATCAGGTTCGGACTTTGGCGCAGCAAGAGGAGTCATAATGGAATTGCCCGTTACAGGTGCAGGAGTGTCCTGAACCAGTACATTTGCCTGATGCCAGAACATTACAGCTTCTCCGGCCTGCTGAGGAGTAAGACCGGTATTTGCAGCAATTTCCGAATCGGTACAGCTTTTACCGGAATGTCTTAATATGTAAAGCAGCACCTTGATCTGGTCACCTGTAGCAAGCTTCAGAAAATTATCAGCCACAATACATGGAACGCCGAACATTGTTCCCCATATTCCGCTGTTAGCTTTAAATTCCAAATCTGATCTCCTCCTGAAAAATGAAGTATACTTATTATACCATACTTTCCGGCTGTTGTCACCTGTGATTTTCAACAATCAAAAGGGAGTTGTGTCGTACATTTTTTTCAGTTTTTCAACAGCTCTCTTTTCAATGCGTGAAACATAGGAACGGGAAATATTCATTTTCTTTGCAGTCTCATTCTGCGTGTGAGGACAGCTGCCATATAGTCCGTAGCGGTAAATGATGATTTCCAGTTCTCTTTTATCGAGGCATTTATCAAGAAAGGTATAAAGCTGCCGTGAACGGATAAGCAGGTCAACGTGCTCATCAATATCCGTTCCGTCGTCCATAAGGTCCATAAGCGTGAGAGTATTGCCGTCCTTGTCAGTTTCCACCGGTTCATTTATGTAAAGGTCACCGGCTGATTTCTTCATTGCACGGAAATTCATAAGTATTTCATTTGAAATACATCTGCTCGCATAAGTAGCAAACCGTGCGCCTTTAGTGTAGTCAAAGGTTGAAACAGCCTTTATCAGTCCGATAGTGCCGATAGATATCATTTCGTCCTGGTCTGCGGCAGATGTTGTGTACTTTTTGACGATATGAGCCACAAGCCGCAGATTATGTTCGATGAGCCTGTTTTTAGCTTCCTTGTCACCTTCGGACATAAGACGGAAGCATTCCTGTTCCTCCTTTCTGGAAAGTGGCTTGGGAAAAACAGCTCCGCTTTCGATATGGAGCGCAAAGAAGACAAGATTTTTCAGCAGTTCAAGCAGCATAGCAAACCTCCGTATATAATCAGGTCATCTTAAAAAACACCGTTATATCGCACGATAGTATGCTTTTAAAGTTACAGTACAATCGGGCTGTTATTAATGCGGCAATAAAATATCTATAAAAAGCGGCGAAGCCGCACGGGG
>JAEDLA010000084.1 GCA_016295545.1 Oscillospiraceae bacterium
GGAAACCCAGTTTTATTTTTCTTTGCTGAAATTTTTGCATAAATTACCCTTTATCCGCAGACAATAGCTCAAAGGAGATGATAAAATGAATATTACACCTGAGCAGT
Source organism: Oscillospiraceae bacterium (assembly GCA_016295545.1). Lineage (GTDB taxonomy): Bacteria > Bacillota > Clostridia > Oscillospirales > Ruminococcaceae > Ruminococcus. Next base: position 108 of record JAEDLA010000084.1, read on the forward strand.
ACAGCGAAATGAGTAAAAAAGCATCACCTAAATCCAATACAAAGGTGAATCTTCCTGTTGCTTTTGCAGTCGGCGGAGCTATCTGCGCTCTGGGCGAAATAATTATGACGATTTTTCAGCGTGCCGGTCTGGATGAGACTTCCGCCGGAACATGGACTTCCATTATTCTTGTGGGATTAAGCGCTCTGCTGACCGGACTGGGCTGGTATGAAAAAATTGCAAAGCACGCCGGTGCAGGAACGCTTGTTCCTATTACAGGCTTCTCCAACTCTATAAGTTCATCGGCTATCGAAGCTAAGTCTGAGGGCTTTATACTTGGTGTAGGAGCAAAGATTTTTACAATTGCAGGACCAGTTATTCTCTACGGCTGTTCAGCCTCTGTGATATACGGACTTATTTATTATATTTTTAAGTAAGTGATAAATGCAGATAAAAAAATGGCAGAGCCGAAGCTCTGCCGTACATCATACAAATAAAAACAAATATGTGTAGAACAAAAGAAAGGAGACAACAAAACGAGTGTAAATAATTAAAGATTATTTAACACTAATGATATTATATCTCATTATCCGTGCAAAGTCAAGTAGAATCAGCAAAAAATTACTTGATTCCGGATAATTCTGTCAGTTTGTACAATAAACAGACATCATTTTTCTTCATTATATACAATATATATTCCCGGCGTTTTTCGCAAATATATCCTAAATCTGCATAATTTTTTTGTTTTACCTTTTTTTCGTGGATAAGTGTTACAGGAGGAGTTTTTATGCATATCAAAAGAAAAATTATCACTATGGACGGCAATAATGCGGCTGCATGGGCGGCTTATCCATTTACAGAATTTGCTGCCGTTTACCCAATTACTCCCTCCTCTGTCATGGCAGAGGTAACTGACAGATGGGCGGCTGAGGGAAGAAAAAATCTCTTTGGCTCTCCAGTCACTGTTACCGAAATGCAGTCAGAAGCCGGCGCTGCAGGTGCTGTTCACGGAGCTGCCTCAGCCGGTGCGCTCACTGCTACCTATACCGCTTCGCAGGGGCTGCTTCTTATGATTCCTGATATGTACAAAATTGCCGGAGAACTGCTGCCAAATGTTATTCACGTCTCAGCAAGATGCGTTTCAACTCACGCTCTCAGCATTTTCGGCGACCACTCCGATATATATGCCTGCCGTCAGACCGGTTACGCCATGCTCTGCTCCTCCTCTCCGCAGGAGGTCATGGACCTTGCGGCAGCGGCTCACCTCATCTCCATTGAGAGCAGTGTTCCCTTTATTCACTTCTTTGACGGTTTCCGAACGTCTCACGAGATTCAGAAAATTGAGGTATGGGATATGGAGACACTTGAACAGCTCCTGGACAGAAAGGCTTTAGCGGCTTTTCGCAGGCGAGGTCTTAATCCGGAAAGACCTTTTCTCAGGGGCAGCGCTCAGAATCCTGATATTTTCTTTCAGAACCGTGAAGTCTGCAATCCCTTTTATGACAGACTTCCTCAGATTGCGGAGAACTGCCTTGACCGCATAAATGCACTTATTGGCACGGATTACAGCGCTTTCAGCTACTATGGAGCTTCTGACGCTGAACATATTATTATTGCTATGGGTTCGGTTTGTGAGACTATTGAGGAGACAGTGGATTATCTTAATGGCGGCGGCGGAAAATTCGGACTTGTCAAGGTTAGGCTGTATCGTCCTTTCTCCGCTGAAAGGCTTGTTTCCGCTATTCCGGAGACTGTCAGGAGAATTTCAGTCCTCAGCCGCACAAAAGAACCCGGAGCTGTTGGTGAGCCCCTTTATCTTGATGTCTGCGCTGCTCTGAGAGAGTCACGCTTCGCTGAAATCCCTGTTTTTTCCGGACGATACGGTCTTGCTTCAAAGGATACAGATCCGGCGCAGATAATCGCTGTTTTCCGCAATAAGACGAAAAAGCAGTTCACTATCGGCATTGAGGACGACGTTACAGGACTTTCCCTTGATATTTCAGAGAATCCGGACACTTCACCTGCCGGAACTTTTTCCTGTAAATTCTGGGGACTTGGCTCTGACGGAACAGTTGGTGCCAATAAAAATTCCGTGAAAATTATCGGTGACAACACAGAGCTTCACGTTCAGGCGTATTTCTCCTACGATTCCAAAAAGTCAGGGGGTGTTACCGTTTCTCACCTGAGATTCGGAAAAAATCCCATTAAATCGGCTTATCTTGTAAACCATGCGGACTTTGTTGCCTGCCATAATCAGAGCTATATCGGCAAATATGACATTGTTACGGATATCAGGCAGGGAGGTACGTTCCTGCTGAATACTTCATGGTCTGCGGAGGAGCTTGAGGAGTATCTGCCGGCTGATGTTAAAAGATATCTTGCTCAGAATAAGATAAATTTTTTCATAATTGACGGTGTGAAAATTGCTGAGGAAATCGGTATGGGCGGCAGGATAAACACCATTTTGCAGGCGGCTTTTTTCAGGCTGACGGACATTCTGCCCTATGACAGGGCGGCTGAGCTGATGAAAAAGGCTGTTGAGAAAACCTACGGCGGCAAGGGCAGAGACGTTGTGGAAATGAATTTCAGGGCAATTGATGCAGGGGGCAGCAGTGTTGTACCTGTTAAAATACCGGAAAGCTGGGCGTCGGCTCAGGACGATATACCGGAGACTGTTCATGAGGACAGCGGCTATATCAGCCAGATTCAGAAGCCATGTATGTATCTTAAAGGAGACAGGCTGCCTGTTTCAGCTTTTGCAGGCAGAGCTGACGGAGCTATTCCCTCCGGAACATCGGCTTTTGAAAAGCGTGGCATTGCTGTGCGTGTGCCACAGTGGATTCCTGAAAACTGCATTCAGTGCTGTCAGTGCTCCCTTGTGTGTCCTCATGCTGTTATAAGGCCGGCTGTATTAAGCGAAAGTGAAGCGGAAAATGCTCCGGAGCAGATGCAGCTTATCGACTTTCGTCCGGCAATGAACGGACTGAAATTCGGCATTGTTGTCTCCGTTATGGACTGCACCGGCTGCTCAACCTGTGCACAGGTTTGTCCGGCAAGAAAAAAGGCTCTGGAGATGAAGCCTATCGGCTCTCAGACAAAGCAGCAGGAGTTTTTCAGATTTGCAGAAAAAGTGCCGGAAAAGCCGGAAGTCCTGCAAAAATTCCCTGCTTCAACAGTAAAGGGTTCACAGTTCCGAAAGCCGCTTTTTGAATTTTCAGGAGCCTGTGCAGGCTGCGGAGAATCAGCCTATGCAAAGCTTGTCACTCAGCTGTTCGGCGACAGAATGTATATCGCAAATGCGACAGGCTGTTCTTCAATATGGGGCGGTTCAGCGCCCTCTAATCCCTATACTTTCAATTTCAGGGGGAGAGGGCCGGCGTGGGCAAGCTCTCTTTTTGAGGATAACGCAGAGTTCGGATTCGGTATGCATCTTGCTGTTGAAACACTGCGAAAGGAGACTGCTGAAAAGGTCCGGAAATTTGCAGAAAAAACAGCTTCTCAGGAAGTGAAGTCTGCCGCCGCAGATTATTTCAGAAGCTATAATGATATATGGGAAAATCTGTCAGCTGCGGACAGGCTTGCAGATGCACTGGAAAGCTGCGGTGAGGAGGGGGCGGCAGAGATTTTAGCCGGACGTGAGCTGCTTGGTATGAAGTCCCAGTGGATTTTCGGTGGTGACGGATGGGCTTATGATATCGGCTTCGGCGGTCTTGACCATGTTCTTGCTTCCGGAAAAAACGTAAATATTCTTGTTTTCGATACGGAGGTCTATTCCAATACAGGCGGACAGGCTTCAAAGGCTACCCCTGCCGGTGCGGCGGCTCAGTTTGCGGTAAAGGGAAAATACGCCGGAAAGAAAAACCTTGCGGCTATGGCAATGACCTATGGTAATGTTTATGTGGCACAGGTCTCAATGGGGGCGGACATGAATCAATGCGTCAGGGCTTTCTGCGAAGCCGGTGAATATGACGGAGTTTCCCTTATTATAGCCTATTCGCCCTGCATTAATCATGGTATCAGAAAGGGCATGGGTGCGGCTCAGCAGGAGGAAAAGAATGCTGTGGAGTGCGGCTACTGGCAGCTGCTCAGATATAATCCGGCAGCTGAAAATCCCCTTTCCCTTGACTCAAAGGCGCCTGATACGGAGAAGTACAGGGAGTTCCTTATGGGTGAACTGAGATTCAGCGGACTTCGCAGCCGTGAGCCTGAACGCTGGGAGATGCTGATGAACAAGTCGGCGGCAGAGGCTGTTAAGCGATACAATTACTTTGAAAGACTGAAAAATTCTCTGACGGATTAGCAATAAAAAGGCAGACAAGGTTTATTTGCTGAACCTTGTCTGCCTGTTTTTACATTATTACATTATTATATTAAAGCAGATGCTTTCGCCCTCGGTGTTGTCAACAGTTATCCTGAATTTGTGCTTGTCAATTATAGATTTCGCAATTGCAAGTCCCAGTCCGTAGCCGCCGGTGGTTCTTGCACGGGAATCGTCACTGCGGTAGAATCTTTCAAATATTTTGGACTTCTCGTCCTCGTGGACGCCTTGTCCCGTATTGAAAACGGACAGAATCTTTTTATCACCATGAGATTTCAGGGTTATACGGACTGTTCCGTTTTCATTGCTGTATTTCAGAGCGTTGTCAATGAATATTGCTGCCATTTGCTTGATATGATACTCACTTCCGCTGATTCTGAGGTTTTCCTCAATATCAATCTCAAAGGTCTTATGAGCCTCAAATGCCTGACATTCAAAGGGCAGAGCCGTATTTTCTATTGCCTTGCTGAGGTCAAATTCCGTGATTATAAATTTAGAAGTGTTGTTCTCTAGCCTTGTCAGATTAAGCAGGTCATTTACAAGCACGTTCATTCTTTCTGCCTGTGACTTTATGTATTCAAGCCACTTGTTTTCACCTATCTCAGCTGAAAGAACATCGGCATTGGCTGAAATTATAGTCAGCGGAGTTTTCAGCTCATGGCTTGCGTCAGAGATAAACTGCTTCTGCTTCTCGAATGCTATTTTGATAGGCTCTATGCTCTTTTTAGAGAATATAAATGTAAAGCCTGACAGAATTATAAGGCTAAGCACGCCGATAATAACAGTAGTCTGAGTGAGCTTTGACAGCATTTCCAGTTCATTGCTTTTATCAGTAAACACCATAAGTGTTCCGTTGTCCTTTTCAAGACGGCAGAACTGGTAGGAGTTAAGCATTCCGCTTGAAGCTCCGTCCTCCAAAATTGCATTTATATACTTTTGAGCAACATCTGTCTGAAGCTCATCGTTGTTGAGTGAATCAAGGAATTTTCCTTCGGCATTTGCCATAATAATGAAGAAGTCAATAGAACCGAGGGACTTCGGCACAGGAGCGTTATTCATCTTGCCCGGAATATAGCTGGCTGCTGCCGGAATTATACTGTCAATGACTGTAAATCCGCTGAGTATTTCACCGCCTGTAAAGGACAGCTGGATTATTTCATCGGAATCTTCATAATTATCAGCATTATCAGTGTATTCCTCCTGTGGCTGAACTGAATCTGCATCAGTATTGGTATCGGTATCGGGTTCTGCCTGCCATATTTCAGGTCTTGGATAGTCATAGCGGTTTTCTGAGTCCGGTCCCCAGTTCTCCTCCCAGTCCTCATGTTTCTCCCACCATGGCGGTTCTTCGCCCCAGGGCTTATGAGGATCATAGCCCGGATAGGGCGGCGGATAAAATCCCGGATACGTTGTTGCAGGCTCTGTGGGTGCAGTGGGCTGTTCTGTCGGAGGATTGGTCGGTGGCTGAGTTGTCGGATTTTCCGGAGGATAGGTTTCAGGAGGAGCAGTTTCAGCTGCAGGAGCTTCAGTGCTGTCTGTCGGTACTTCCGGTGTTACCTCGCTGCTTTCCTCACCAGAATTTTCGGTTGGGGGTGATGTTTCCTTTTTTGTATCGGATTCAGTTGGTACTGTTTCCTCAGCGGTACTCTCTGACGGCTGGGGATCTTTAGGATCTTCCTTGCTTTCAGATGTTGCAGGAGAGGTGGTTGTGACCGGTTCTTTCGGCGGCTGTTCATTTTTATCAGGTTCAGGGTGATATGTAAATGAGGAGGTCTTTTCATTGTACTCCACACTTGAAGCAATCTGCTGTAATACTACCTTTGACTGACGCTGCATGACTGCCTGCATAATAATATTTATGGAGCTGAGAACAGCTATAAAAATGGCAAGAAGTATGCTTGTTGTCATAAGGAAAAATTTAAGCTGTACTTTTTTGAACATTCGGCTTTCTCCTTTCTGTTATTACTCCGGCAAAAAAATATCTATAAAAAGCGGCGAAGCCGCAAGGGGGGATTCCAAAGGGTTTATTAACCCTTTGGCAGGGGGGTGAACGAGGGGGGGCAGAGCCCCCTCCTAACAAAGTAGTAAATCAAGCGCAGCGATGATTTACGGACACTTCAGCATTACTCCCCTCGGCTTGACCGACGAAGTAATTATCGATATTTAATTGCCGGAGTAATAATTGACAGTGCATTAATTCTCCATATTCTGCAAAGCGTTTGCACCGCCGGCGA
>JAEDLA010000085.1 GCA_016295545.1 Oscillospiraceae bacterium
AAAAAGTAAAGCCAGCGCAGCGAAGCTTTACGCCCCCAGCACATTCACTCCCCTCGGCTTGCCCGACGAAGTTATTATCGATATTTAATTGCCGAAATAACAATATATCGGAGGATTATTATGGACGATTTTGAAAGCAAATATGGAAATCAATATGACGATTTAAGGCTGTATCCTGAGCAATCAGTAGTAGTATCAGTCATTTTAGGTGTAATAGGAGCAGTTGTGGGAGCTGTACCGGGCTTTTTGCTGTGGCTTCTGCTTGCAAGGCTCAACTTTATTTCAGTTGCCTGTGCGGCAGTAATTGCGCTTGGCTCAACCTTCGGGTACAGGCTTATGACGAAGAAAAATGAGCCGCCTGCCATCGTGGGGATAATAACCTGCGTTGCGGTGCTTGTTATCCTTGTTTATCTTGCCACAAGGATTGACTGGGCATGGGAGATAGCAAAGGTGTTTAACGAAAAGGTTTATCCTGAGTATGTAGATAGCCTGCAGGCATTTGATTTATGGACTGAGGCAGAGATAAAAGACTCCTATCAGGAAGTTCTGACTGAGGAATTCGGCTTCTCAGAGGTAACCTTTGGAAACTGCTTTTCAAATCTGGGCGTTCTGCTTGAATATTTCGACCTGAAATTCAAATTCGGCATAGCTCTCGCAGAAGCAGCTTTATGTGCGTTTGCAGGCGGATTTGCAGCTTTTAAGTACTTTGGAAAATAATACATACAGGAGATTTGATATGGAAACAAAATCAATAATGATAGTCGGAGTCGGTGGACAGGGTTCACTGCTTGCTTCAAGAATACTGGGCACAGTGCTCCTTGAACAGGGCTTTGACGTAAAGGTCAGCGAGGTTCACGGAATGTCCCAGAGGGGCGGTTCAGTAATAACCTATGTAAAATACGGAGACAAGGTTTACTCCCCTGTAATTGAAAAGGGTGAGGCTGATGCCGTTATTTCCTTTGAGCTTCTTGAAGCCGCAAGATGCCTGCCCTACCTTAAAAAGGGCGGAAACCTCATAACCTCAACACAGCAGATAGATCCGATGCCTGTTGTTACCGGAGCGGCAGAGTATCCTGACGATTTAAAGGATCAGATAAAAGCTGCCGGAGCTGAGCTTGTGGCAGTTGACGCACTGAGCCTTGCGGAACAGGCTGGTTCGGCAAAGGCGTCAAACGTTGTGCTTATGGGAGTTCTTGCCGCACGGACGGATTTTCCGGAGGAGGCATGGCAGCAGGCTATAGAGAAGTGCGTTCCGGCTAAGTTTCTGGAGCTTAACAAAAAAGCCTTTGAGCTTGGAAAAAATGCCTGATCACTGTTTGCAGTATAGTCATATTACAGCCTGACAGGTTATTATAAAATACACAGGAGGAAATACCAATGGAAAGATATTGGAATGAAGAAATTGAATGTATGTCCCGTGAGGATATGAAAAAGCTTCAGGACGAAAGGCTTGTTGCTCAGGTAAAGCACGTTTACGAGAATGTGCCCTATTACAAAAAACTCATGGACGAAAAGGGAGTTACTCCCGACGACATCAAATCAACAGACGACCTGCACAAGCTTCCGTTTCTGACAAAGAATGACCTGCGTGAGGCTTATCCCTACGGACTTCTTGCAAAGCCACTTTCAGACTGCGTAAGAATCCAGTCAACCAGCGGTACAACAGGCAAGAGAGTTGTTGCTTTCTACACTCAGCATGATATTGACCTGTGGGAGGACTGCTGTGCCCGTGCTATTACAGCTGTCGGCGGCACAAAGGACGATGTTTGTCAGGTTTGCTATGGCTACGGACTTTTCACAGGCGGTCCCGGACTTAACGGCGGTTCTCACAAGGTAGGCTGTCTTACGCTCCCAATGTCCTCAGGCAACACTGAAAGACAGATACAGTTCATGCGTGACCTCGGCTCAACAATTATCTGCTGTACACCTTCTTATGCTGCGTATATCGGCGAAACTCTCCATGAAATGGGATTAACTCCTGACGATATAAAGCTTAAAGCAGGTATCTTCGGAGCTGAACCATGGACTGAGGAAATGCGACGTTCAATCGAAAAGTCTCTTGGCATCAAGGCATACGATATCTATGGACTGACCGAGTCAAGCGGTCCCGGCGTATCCTTTGAGTGCTCTGAGCAGTCGGGTATGCATATCAATGAGGACCACTTTATTCCTGAGATAATTAATCCCGAAACAGGCGAGGTTCTCCCTGAGGGTGAGGTTGGCGAGCTTGTGTTCACAAGTATTACTAAAGAAGCTTTCCCGCTGCTCCGTTACAGAACAAGGGATCTTTGCAGACTTACAAGAGAAAAGTGCTCATGCGGACGTACACTTATCAAAATGTCCAAGCCTATGGGCAGAAGCGATGATATGCTGATAATCAGAGGAGTAAATGTATTCCCGTCACAGATAGAGACTGTTCTTATCGAGCAGGGCTACGCTCCCAATTACCTCATTGAGGTTGACCGTGTTAACAATTCAGATACCCTTGATATCAATGTTGAGATGAACACAGAGCAGTTCTCCGACAAGATGAAGGATATTCAGGATAAGGAGAGAGAGCTTGCAGGAGCTATCAAGACTATGCTTGGAATCAGTCCGAAGGTTCATCTTGTTTCACCAAAGTCCATTACACGAAGCGAGGGCAAGGCTGTAAGAGTTGTTGACAAGAGAAAGCTGCATGACTGATGCTGCGGCAGTTTCAGGTGAACTATTAGTGCAGTAATAAAATATGGATAAAAAGCGGCGAAGCCGCAAGGTGGGATTCCAAAGGGTTTATTAACCCTTTGGCAGGGGGGTGAACGAGGGGGACGGAGTCCCCCTAACAAAGTAGTAAAGCAAGCGCAGCGAAGCTTTACGGACATTCCAGCATTACTTCCCTCGGCTTGCCCGACGAAGAAAATATCGATATTTAACAACTTAGATAATATATTTAATTAAAAGGAGATGTTTTTATGAATAATGTTAGACAGATTTCAGTTTTCGTCGAGAATAAACCCGGCAGACTGAGTGCAATTACACAGGTACTGAAAGATAACGACATAAATATCCGTGCCCTTTCAATCGCTGATACAAGAGACTTCGGTATTCTGAGAATCATCGTAAATGATCCCGACAAGGCTTTTGCAAAGCTTCGTGGAGAGGACTGCACAGTTACCATTACTGAGGTCGTTGCTATCTCTATCGATGACGAGACAGGCAGACTCAGTGAGGTCATGAACGTTCTCAGTGACGCTGAGGTAAATATTGAGTATATGTATGCATTCCTCAGCAAATCCGACAATAAGGCTTCTATCATTCTTCGTGTTGACAACAACGAAAAGGCTCATCAGGCGTTTGAAGCAGCCGGCATTGCACAGCTGACCGAAAAGGATATATAATTCCTTTCGGCTGCCTGTACACCTGTTATTCGGCAGCTTTTGCCGGATACTGCGCTGAAAACCTGTAAAAAGGCAAAATAATATTTTTCATTTGTTTACAGTTTATAAATGTTTTTTATCTAATTTGAAAAAATATTTAGAAAACACTTGACAAATTTCATAAATCATGTATAATTATATATAGAAAGTTCGAGAGAATAGTATTCTGACAGGAGTGATAAAAATGAGTATTCTCGACAAATTTAACGACGCAAGTAAGGGTGTTTCTGATAAGGCGAAGAATATCTCCGAAGCAAATAACCTTAAAAGAAAGATTTTGTACGAGGAAGAACGTATTGTTGAGATCTTTACCGATATCGGCAAAAAGTATTACAAGAATCCCGATGAGGATCCCAATGTTTTTAAGGTGCTTTGCGATGATATCGATACAAGACGCAGAAGAATCCTTAGAATGAGGTTTGAGCTTAATCAGATAAGGGGCTATAAAATCTGTCCTAAGTGTAATGCTGAAGTCAATGAGAAGTTCCAGTTCTGCGGACGCTGTGGTGCAAGACTGCCGGATCCTGAGGACGAGGATTTCACTTCCCTTGAGCCGAATGACTACTACACAGAGAGCAGCAATAACTTCTTCAATGCGGATACACAGAATAACTATTAATTAATTCAGGCTGTTCCGGTCAACCGGAGCAGCCTTTTTTTGGTGACTGATATGAAAAAAATATTACATTTTACGGAATTTCTATTCCTGCTGATTTTTTGCAATATTATCCCTGTCTGTACGATTATAAAATCTGCTGTGTTATTCAAGGTATGTATAATCACAGCCTTAACGATTCTGTTTTTATTTGTGCTGATTCACAGCGAGAAAATTACTGTTGACAGCAGAAAGCTCCGCCGCATAAACAAGGGCTGTCAGCTGGTAGAATATGCAGGCTTTGCAGCCGTTTCGGAGCTTTTCATATTGCCGTTGTATATTGCCAAAGCCGCTCCGCCGGCAGCGAATATCGTCTTTTCTATTGCCTTTCCGGTGATTTTTATTGCTTTTACCCTTTTCTGCGGAATTATCAGGATAGTTGTAAGCTCTAAACAGGTGAAGCTGACTGACCATATTCTGCTTTTTCTGTTCTGGTGGGTGCCTGTGGTGAATATTTTCCTGTTCCGGAAACTTTACAAAACAGGCAGACGTGAATTTACCTTTGAATCCGACAGAATAGAGCTTGAAAATGCAAGGGCAGAAAATGAAATCTGCAAAACAAAATATCCTGTGCTTATGGTTCACGGTATTTTCTTCCGTGACTGGCAGTATTTCAATTACTGGGGCAGAGTTCCGGCTGCGCTTATCCGCAACGGAGCTGATATTTACTACGGAAATCAGCAGTCAGCCGGAGCAATCGTTCGCAGTGCCGAAGAACTGAAACAGCGTATTCTTGAGGTGATAAGCGAGACAGGAGCGGAAAAAGTCAACATTATTGCTCATTCAAAGGGCGGACTGGATTCACGCTACGCAATAAGCAGGCTGGGCATGGATAAATATGTGGCAACGCTGACTACTATCAACACACCTCACGAGGGCTGTAATATGGTGGATTTTCTGCTGAGCAAGTGTCCGCAGGGACTGGTGAACTTCGTCAGCAAACGCTATAACGGAATATTTACAAAGCTGGGCGACAATAAACCGGATTTTATTTCCGGAGTGCGTGACCTCAGCGCTGTCAGTGCAAAGGAATTTAACAGGACTGTTCCCGATTCGCCGGAGGTCGTCTACCGCAGCTATATGTCAGTTATGAGCAGCTGGAGGTCAGCTTTTTTTCCGCTTTGTTTCAGCTATCTGCTGATAAAAAAGCTTGACGGCGAAAATGACGGTCTTGTTTATGCTGAATCCGCACGTCACGGGGATTTTGAGCTTATCCGTGCTCCCAGGCACAGGGGAATATGCCACGGCGATGTTATTGACCTTATGAGGGAAAATATCGAGGGATATGACGTCCGTGAATTCTATATAAAGCTTGTGGAAAATCTGAAGAAAAGTGGTTTTTGAAAGTACAAGCAAACTATGAAAGAATTGTTAAATAAAATCAAAAGTTTATATGCTGCGTGATACATGGATTGACAAATTAAAAAACTTATGATATGATATTAATATTGATGTGAAAGCGTTCTATGTGATGCAGTATTAAATCGCATACGTATGGCTGAACACAGATAATATGCCGGTATACAGAGGAAAAACCACGCTGCTGAAAAGGGCAGGCAGATTTGCCCCATAACGTTGAAGGGGACTGTTGAGTAGTCCCAGACCTGCCAGTCCATAATGATATTTACAAAAATACCTACGGCGAATTCAATTGACGTAATTATAAATGTTCCGATAAAACAGCTCTTTATCAGCGTCATAGTGCGGCGGCAGTTTATGGCATAAAGTATTGTCAGGACAGCTCCGCCGGTGAGAGCCATTGTCCAGTGGGTGTAGCCACGATTGATTATTTCAATCATGCTGTATATAAAATAGCCCATGAGAAAGGCAAAAATCCCTTGTGAAAATTTCATTCTGAAATACCTCGCAGTTTGTTTTATTACCGGTTTCCGCAGCAATGTCAGCGGAAATCCGGAATTATCTGTGTCTTATTATGCTCCGGAAAGGAGCTTTTATTCCGGCTGCTGCTGTTTTTGCGGCAGTGAATATCCGTGCAAAGGAGTTTGATAAAATGAGAAAAGGCTGTATTTTAATGCATATTTCAAGCCTGCCGTCTGAGTATGGTATCGGAAAAATGGGAAAAAGTGCTTTTGAATTTGTGGAATTTCTGAAAAAAAGCGGCATAAAGTGCTGGCAGATACTTCCCCTTTCTCCCACAAGCTACGGAGATTCTCCCTACCAGTCATTTTCGGTCAATGCCGGTAATCCGTACTTTATTGACTTTGAAATACTGGAAAAGGACGGACTTCTGCAGTTCCGTGACTATGCAGATATCCAGTGGGAAAGTGCTCCCGACCGTGTTGACTACAGCATAATTTATGAGCATTGCTTTGATGTTCTGAGAATTGCCTATAATAATTTTAAGCCTTCAAAATTTCCGGATTACAGAAAATTCTGCACGGAGAACAAGGCGTGGCTTGATGAGTATGCCCTGTTTATGTCACTGAAAAAGCACTTTGATATGAAGAGCTGGTTGGATTGGCCTGACGAAAGGGCAAGAAAAAGGGAGAAGGATGCTCTGGATCACTACAAGGATATCCTTTCAGATGATATATTC
>JAEDLA010000086.1 GCA_016295545.1 Oscillospiraceae bacterium
GCAGAGTCCAGAGGCAGCGCCTCTGGTGGGGTGTGGGGCAAAGCCCCGCAACAAAAAGCAAAGCAGTAAATCAAGCTCAGCGATGATTTACGGACACTCCAGCATTAATTCCCTCGGCTTGTCCGACACAGTAATTATCGATATTTAATTGCAGAAGTAATACGAGAATAAACACGCTCTGAGAGGAAAGAAAATGATTAGAATAAATAACATCAGCGTACCCCTTGATTTTGATTTTTCTCAGCTCAAAGCCTTTTGTGTGAAAAAATTCGGCATTGCTCCGTCAAAGCTGAAAAGAGCGGAGCTTGCAAAAAAATCAGTGGACGCACGGCGAAAAAATGACGTGCATTTTATTATTTCCCTGTTGGTTGAAGCTGACAATGAAGCACAGCTCGTGAAGAAAATCAGGTCAGCGGAGTTTTATCAGCCTCAGAAGTATCAATTGCCGGAACGTAGAATTTTTTCTCAGCGACCGGTAGTTGTTGGCTTCGGACCGGCAGGAATGTTTGCTGCTCTCGTTCTTTCCGAGTGCGGTGCAAATCCGGTGGTACTGGAACGTGGGGGAGATGTGGACTCCCGCTGCAGAGCCGTTGAGATTTTCCAGTCCGGCGGTAGGCTTGATACCGAGTGCAATGTTCAGTTCGGAGAGGGCGGTGCAGGAACATTCTCCGACGGCAAGCTTACTACAGGAATCAAGGATATACGCATCAGCTACGTTATGGAAAAGCTTGTGCAGTTTGGTGCGCCGGAGGAGATACTCTACATGGCAAAGCCCCATATCGGAACAGATCTGCTCAGAAATGTAGTAAAAAATCTTCGTGAGTATATAAAATCTCTTGGTGCAGAGGTTCTTTTCAACAGCCGTTTCTGTGGATTTGAAGCGGAAAAAGGTCGCATTACAGCTGTTGAATATGAAAATGGCGGCGAAAAACAGCTTCTGAAAACCGACAGTGTTATTCTTGCCTGTGGTCACAGCGCACGGGACGTTTTTGAGCAGCTTTACAGTCGTGGAGTGGAGCTTTCCCGGAAAAATTTCTCTGTGGGTGTTCGCATAGAGCATCTTCGCCGTGATATTGACAGGGCAATGTACGGCAGCTTTGCCGGTCATAGTGCGCTTAAAGCTGCGGATTACAAGCTTGCTGTTCACCTTGAAAACGGAAGAACGCTTTACACCTTCTGTATGTGTCCCGGAGGATATGTTGTTGCAGCGGCTTCGGAGGAAAATCGCCTTGCTGTCAACGGAATGAGCTGCTTTGCACGAGACGGTGAAAATTCCAACAGTGCCCTGCTTGTGGGTATAAATACCGATGATTTTCCGGGCAGTCATCCTCTTGCAGGAATGTATTTTCAGCGTGAGCTTGAAGAAAAGGCGTTTATTGCCGGAGGTTCGGACTATTCTGCACCTGTGACAACTGTCGGCAGCTTTCTCAGGGGAGAACCGGCGGAAATTCCGGTGAAAGTGAATCCGACCTATCGTCCCGGCGTCCGGGCAGCTTCGCCGGAGGAATATCTTCCTGATTTTGTATGCCAGTCGCTGAAAATGGGGATAGCCGAAATGGGACGCAGGATATCAGGATTTGACAGTCCTGAGGCTGCACTGACCGGAATAGAGAGCCGGAGCTCCTCTCCGGTGCGCATAAACAGGGGAGAGGATTTGCAGTCCGTATCGCTGAAAGGTCTCTATCCCTGCGGAGAGGGCGCAGGTTATGCCGGAGGTATAGTATCAGCGGCAGTTGACGGAATAAAGTGCGGTGAGAGAATAATTACTGATGAAAGGGATAGCTATGAAAATTATTTACATATCTGACAACAAGATTTACAAATGCACAGACGGGAAAATTACAGAGCTGTCCAGTGAAAGGGCACAGCACTATAAATCAACTGTTTCTGAGATACGCAGAAACAAGGAGTGGAAGCACAGCGGTACAGGTGCTCAGTTTATGGGAACAGCAGCTCCGTCAGGAAATGAAGCCGTTTTTGTCAGTATCAACGGGATTGCAGACGATGGCACAGGACTTGTCTATTCCATACAGCTTGGCGAAATGGGCGGTATATACAGGAAAAATCCGGACAAGCCGGAAGCTGCGGAGGAGCATATTTTTACCGGAATGAACAGGGATATCGGCAGTATTTCCATAAAAAACGGGAAAATTGCAGCGTGCTCCAACGGTCATCTTTCAATATTCGACATGAAAGGCAATTTTGAGGATATTACTGACGGAGATTCTATTGAAAGTCAGCCCTGCTGGTCGGCTGAGGACGACAGGATATTTTGTTCAACTGCCGGGATTGCAAGAAATCAGTATGGCGCTCCGGCGGCATATTCTCCACGTTCCATAATGGCTGTGGACCTGAATGCCGGCAGTATGGAGGAGCTTTATGCTGACGAAAAATACGATTTTCTCCGTCCCTCCAACGACAGCTCCGGAAATTTTTACTACATCAGACAGCCGTATAAGGTGCCTGAGGAGAAAAATCCTCTTTGGAAAGATGTTCTGCTGTTTCCTGTGAGGATAATCAAAGCACTTATGGGATTTCTCAATGCGTTCAGCGTTTTATTTGGCGGAGAATCACTGAGAAGCGGCAGAAAGCAGGGCGATGTGAAAACAAAGGATAAGTCGGACAGGGAGCTTTTCTTCGAGGGACGGCTTCTTGAAGCTGAAAAAAATGAAAAGGAAAATAGTGCAAAGGGAGAGAAAAATCCCGGAATTTTCCCCTTAAGCCGAGTTCTTGTGCGTATTGCTCCCGACGGTACGGAAACTGTCCTGAAACGAGGTGTTATGGATTATGCCGTTCTTTCCGACGGCAGTATCGTCTGCTCCAACGGAAGAAGCCTGCTTCACATCACCGACAGCGGAGAGGAGCTTATTGCCAAAGCTAAAATGGCTCAGAATATTTGTGTTTTAGGAGATTGAAATGAATTTAACTAATATTGGCACTGTAAAGGACATTTTGGGCAGACACGGTTTCAGCTTCTCAAAGGGACTGGGACAGAATTTTATTATAAATCCTGATATTTGCCCGAAAATTGCGGAAAACGGCAATGCTGCGCCGGGCTTTGGAGTGCTTGAGATTGGCACAGGTATCGGAGTGCTTACTGCTGAGCTTGCTAAGCGTGCGGACAAGGTTGCCGCTGTTGAGATAGATACCCGTTTAATGCCTGTGCTGGAGGAAACTCTTGCCGGATTCAGCAATATAAAAATTTTCAACGAGGACGTTATGAAGTGCGACCTGCAAAAAATAATCCGTGAGGAATTTCACGGATTAAAGGCGGCAGTCTGTGCAAATCTGCCGTATTATATTACTTCGCCTGTTATCATGCTGCTGCTTGAAAGTCGTCTGCCGGTGGAGTCAATTACCGTTATGGTTCAGAAAGAAGCGGCTCAGCGCCTTTGTGCAGAGGTGGGAACAAGAGAGGCCGGAGCTATTACTGTAGGAGTAAATTATTTTGGAACGGCAAAGAGCCTTTTCAACGTGTCCCGTGGCAGCTTTATGCCGTCGCCGAATGTGGATTCCGCAGTTATAAGGATAGATGTGAACAAAGAACCGGTACTTGCTCCGGAAAAGGAGAAATTTTTCTTTGCAATGGTAAAAAGCGGCTTTTCTCAGCGAAGAAAAACTGCGGCAAATGCTCTTTCCTCTCAGCTGGGCATTGAAAAGCAGAAAATCTACGACTGCCTGAGAGAGCTTGCACTGCCGGAGACAGCAAGACTGGAGCAGCTGAATATGGAGCAGCTGTTAGATCTTGCTGACAGGCTAAGATAAATAAAAAACCGGAAGAACAAAATCTTCCGGTATTTTTTATCTTTTCCTGAACAGCGAACGGAGCATAAGTCCGCCGCCGGCAGCAGCAAGTCCGAACATCAGTATGAAAGCATAGACTGAGGTAGTTCTCCAGTGGATACGGACGCTCATAATAATCGTAAGAAGTATGAAAATAACGCCGAGAATGGTCACGATCCAGCCGAAAATCTTTTTATCCATAAGAAACAGCATAAGAATGCCGATAAGTACAGGCAGCATTATAAGACCGTTTGGAATCCCCCATGAGCCTATGTGGTAAAAGCTGCCGCCCCATGAGCTGTAAACCTGAGCATTCTGAAAAATGAGGAAAAGACCTCCGCCGAACATCAGCAGTCCTAAAAAGAAGCTGAGCAGATCGTTTCTGTCACGTTTGCGTTCTTTTTCGATATCTTTCAGATCTCTGTAAGCTTTTTCAAGCTCCCTATCGTATTTAGATTTACCCAATTTAATTCCTCCAGTATCATAACCCGTGCAGGTTCTCATTTTTCATTATTATACTCCGAAAAACTAATAATGTCAATATTTATTGTTGTTTTTCTGTGTTTTTTAAAGAAAAGCCGGCATATATCTTGATTTTTTTGGAATAACGTTATATAATTATAGCAGACTTTTAATTTTAAGGAGGCTGTGTATGAAATTTTCAAAAATGCATGGCATTGGAAATGACTACATTTACGTCAACTGCTTTGAAGAAAAGGTTGACGAACCGGAAAAGGTTTCTGTTGTTGTCAGCGACCGCCGCTTTGGTATCGGTTCTGACGGACTTGTTCTTATTATGCCCTCTGACAAGGCTGATTTCCGTATGCGCATATTCAATGCGGACGGCTCGGAGGCTATGATGTGCGGCAACGCCACAAGATGTATCGGCAAATATGTCTACGATATGGGCATGACCGACAAGACAGAGATAACTCTTGAAACAAATTCCGGAATAAAGTATCTCCGCCTTTTCTTGAAAAACGGAAAGGTGGACAGCGTTGAGGTGGATATGAACAAGGCTATACTTAAACCGGCAGATATTCCTGTTGACAGCAGCCTTGACCTTTTCATAAATCAGCCGGTGGAGGTTGACGGAAAGGAATACAGGATAACCTGTGTATCTATGGGAAATCCTCATGCTGTTATCTTTACAGGGAATATCGACAGCCTTGACCTTGAAAAAATCGGTCCGTCATTTGAGAATCACAGGCTTTTCCCCAATCGCATCAATACGGAGTTTGTGGAGGTCATTGACAGTCACACACTTAAAATGCGTGTGTGGGAGAGAGGCAGCGGCGAGACCTTTGCCTGCGGTACAGGAACCTGTGCAACAGTAGTGGCAGCAGTCCTCAACGGAATCTGTCCCTATGATGAGGAGGTACTTGTTCACCTGCGTGGAGGAGACCTGCGCATAACCTATAAAAAGGACGGTACAGTCATGATGACCGGACCTGCCGCCTATGTTTTTGAGGGAAATATGTCAGACGAACTGATAAACGAATTAAAGGAGAATGTAATATGCCGTCAGTAAATGAAAATTTCTTGAAGCTTGAAAAAAACTATCTTTTCATCAATATTGCCAAAAAGGTAAATGCCTTTAAAGCGGCAAATCCCGAAGCCAAGCTTATCAGAATGGGTATCGGAGACGTCACTCTGCCCCTTGCTCCCGTTGTTGTTGAAGCAATGAAAAAAGGTGCGGACGAAATGGGCGTCAAGGAGACTTTCAAAGGCTATGAGGACAGCGGCGCAGGCTATGATTTCCTGAGACAAGCCGTTTCGGATTATTATAAAAGCTTCGGTGCAGACGTTGCTCCGGAGGAAATAAGGATAAATGACGGTGCAAAGAGCGACTGCGGAAATATTGTTGATATTTTCGGTGATGACAATATTATCCTTGTTACCGATCCGGCATATCCGGTTTATGTGGACTCCAATAAAATGAGCGGCAGAACTATCATTTATGCCGATTCCAACGAGGAAAACGGCTTTGCCGCCATGCCGGACGACAGCGTTCATGCAGATATTATTTACCTTTGTTCGCCGAATAATCCCACAGGCTCGGTATATACGACTGAGCAGCTGAAAGTATGGATAGACTACGCAAAGAAAAATAACGCAGTCATAATTTACGATGCCGCTTATGAGGCTTTTATCACTGATCCTGATATCCCGAGAAGTATCTTCTGCATTGAGGGAGCTAAGGAGTGTGCGATTGAAATGTGCTCACTCTCAAAGACAGCAGGCTTCACCGGCGTAAGATGCGGATATACCGTAGTTCCGGAGGCTTTGAAGGTTACAGCTTCTGACGGAACTGAGGTGTCTATTGCTCAGCTGTGGGGCAGACGTCAGGGCAGTAAATTCAATGGCGTTTCCTATCCTGTACAGTGCGCTGCTGCAGCAGTTTTCACTGAGGAGGGACAGAAGCAGATTCACGAAAATATCTCCTATTATCAGGAAAATGCACGTATCATCGCTGAAACTATGACTAAGCTGGGAGTTAAATTCACCGGCGGAGTTAATTCTCCCTATATCTGGTTCAAGTGTCCGGGAAATATGGGCAGCTGGGAATTTTTCGACCTTATGCTCGAAAAGATTGCAGTTGTAGGAACTCCCGGAGAGGGCTTCGGCAAAAACGGCGAGGGCTGGTTCAGACTGACTGCTTTCGGTGACAGGGACAATACTATTGAAGCAATGAAACGTTTCGAGGACCTTGTCTCAAATATGTAAAAATATACAGAAATTACTGCTGAGCTTTCATGGTTCGGCAGTTTTTTTGTGCATAAAGCGACAGTATTCGCCGTATTTTTGTGGTATAATTTCAGTACAGG
>JAEDLA010000087.1 GCA_016295545.1 Oscillospiraceae bacterium
AACACAGGTACCGATATTCTGTCCCATGATAATAGGGAGTGACATTCCGTAGGTAAGACCGTTTGTCTGTGAGAATGACTGTAAAATACCTACAGAAGCAGCGGAGCTTTGAATAATTCCTGTAAATAAAGCACCTACGATAACGCCAAGAACAGGATTCTTAAAGGCAGTAAGGAGCTGCTGAAATTTTTCTGAATCCTTGAGAGGAGCAACAGAACCGGACATAAGAGACATACCTGTCATAAGGATAGCGAAGCCAAGCAAAATGCGTCCCACATCTTTTTTCTTGCTGCTTTTGCTTGCCATAACGAGGATAATGCCAATAAGGGCAAAAACAGGAGAGAAGGACTCCGGCTTCAGCATCTGCAAAAGTATACTTCCGTTGCTGTCGATACCCTGAAGGCTGAGCAGCCATGAAGTTAGGGTAGTTCCGACATTAGAACCCATAAGCAGACCGACAGTCTGTTCCAGCTGCATAATGCCTGAGTTTACAAGTCCCACAAGCATAACAGTCATGGCAGAGGAGGACTGGATAGCGATAGTTATACCCATACCCAGTGCAAGGCTTTTGAATTTGTTTGACGTCATTTTTTTTAGAATGACTTCGAGTTTTCCACCGGCAAGCTTTTCAAGACCGGTAGACATTACATTCATACCATAAAGAAAGAATGCAAGACCTCCAAGCAGCGTAAATACCGAAAAAATGTCCATTATACAAGCTCCTTTAGCAAATAATGTTTATCTCTAAAATAAAGGTCTCAATTTCCCCCATATTAATTATACATAAAAATCGCAGGTTGTCAATAGCTGGTAGATATTGTTTTTATTTTTAACGCTAAAAAGCGAAAGCCTTTGACAGCTTTCGCATTTTTGTATCATTTTTCGTCATTTTCTTCTGAATCACTGAGTATGCTGTAGTTTTCGTCCTCGGCATCGTCCTCCTGTCTGGGGGCGGGATTCTTTTTTCCACGATGCATAAGGACTACAGCAAACACAGCGGCAGCAAGGAGTGCAGCCACGCCAATTATAATGAATGCAATTTTCTTGATGTTAACGTCCATGACATTATATTCAAGGTCAGACTTTTTAGCATATTTTTCGGCAGCAGTGCCTGAATTTACACTCATGCTGAATCCGGAGACAGGCTCAAAGGCAGAGCCGTCGGAGTTGGCAGTAAAACCAAAAGCATAGTCACCGATAGTTGCAGCACTTGACGGAACTACAACATTAAGGAGCTTGGGGCAGGCGGTGAAAGCACCCTCGTCAATAAGAGTGACTCCCTCAGGGATAAGTACCTTTTCAAGGGAAGCGCAGTCAAAGAATGAGTAAGCTCCCACTGAGGTCAGGGTGGTGGGGAAAGAAACTGTTGTCAGAGCTGTGCAGTGCTCAAAAGCAAAGGGAGCTATCTGAGTAAGTCCGGCTGAGAAGTCAACACTTTTAAGACCGGTGCAGAAATTAAAGGCGGCTTCACCGACTTCTGTCACTGAGGAGGGAATAAAAACAGCGGAAAGCTCTGTGCAGTAGGAGAATGCTCCTCCTGCAACAACGCTTACGGTATCAGGAATGTAAAAGTTTTCATCTAATCCCTTAACAGCGGCACGGTATAGAGTTTTCTTATCCTTTGAGTAGAGAATATTGTCCTCAGCAATAAATTTTGGGTTGCTTTCAGCTGTAATAGTCTCAATGGAGGCGCAGTCACCGAAAGCAAGCTCGCCAATTGAAGTAAGTGAGGAGGGCAGGTCAAGCTCTGTAATGGAGTAACAGCTCTGGAATGCATAGTCACCTATTGAGGTCAGAGTGTCCGGAAACCGGGGACTTTCAAGGGCAGAGCAGTTGAGGAATGAACGAATGCCGATTTTTTCTATTTTGTCTGAAAATTCCACAGTAGTCAGCAGATCGCAGCCTGCGAAAGCGCCGTTGGGTATCTCTTTCAGATTTGACGGCAGCCTGACTGATTTCAGGGAGCTGCATCCGGCAAAGGAATATTGTCCGATTTCCTTGACAGTATCGGGAATAGTTATATCAGTTATATATTCGCAGCCTGCAAAGGCCTGATCGCCGATAGCAACAATGGCATAGCCGTTGCGCATTTCAGGAATCTCGGTGAATATTGCTGTAGGTTCACAGTCGATAATGGTGTATCCCTTGTCACCAAGCTCATAGCTGAAAGTACCGTCAGTAAGCTCACTGTCATCAGTGGTGGAAACGGCAAAGGAAACTATAGCCGGAGCAGCTGAGGCAGTCACCAGCACTGCAGCAGAGGTGCATAAAAATTTACTTAATATCGCTTTGAGATTCATTTTCTTCCTCGCTTTCGGAACTGGTGTCAGCTTCGTTCTTTTTCTCAAGCTTTTCACGGACGGACTGCTTTAATCTTTCGGTTTCCTTTTCACTGCGTGATTTTTTAATTTTTTTACCGGTAATGATACCTATTATCATGAGCAGCAAAGCAGCTAAAGCTCCGAATATACCGTAAATAAAGCCTTTTTCAATGTTATAGCCGAATAAGCCCACAGTATTTGTAACACATTTAATATCATTCAGCTGAGCAAAGCCTGCACCGCCGCTGTCCTCCGGAGCATATATTACGAAGCCGTCCAGAAGCACGTCGCCGTAGGAAGAAGTGCTTTCCTCGTCAGAGGAACTGTCCTCGTTCTGAACTTCGCCATAAACATAGCCTAAAGCTACAGCATCGATTTCCTTTATATTATCGTAAAGACGGACGCTTTTCAGTGAATTGCAGTTATAGAAAGCCGCTTCACCGATTAATTCAAGGTCTTTGGAGAATTTTACGGAGCTGAGCTTTGAACAGCCCTCAAAGGCATAGCTGTTAATGGTGATAACAGAGGAAATATCGGCTTTTTCAAGGCTCAGAGCACCAAGAAATGCAGATGTGCCGATTTCCTTTACAGACTTTGGCGCAGTAAAGCTTTTGTCTGTCTTTGCCGGAGGATAGGCTATAAGTACGGTTTTATCCCTGTTATAGAGAACTCCGTTTTCAGCGGAATAAGCAGCATTTTCTCCCTCTCCTGCGGTAAATTCCCTGATTGATGAGCAGTTGAGGAAAACTTCATCACCGATAGATGTACAGGTTCCGGGAATATAAAGTGTTTCAAGGGAGGTACAGTCGGAAAAAGCCTGATTATCTATATTTTCCAGACCCTCAGGCAGATTCAGGGTTTTCAGATTTGAGCAGAGATAAAATGAAAGAGAGCCAATGGATTTTACACTATCAGGGAGAGTTATTTCCGACGCCTGATTCTGGAAGAAAGCACCGGCATATATCTTGGTAACGGGAATGCCGTTGAATTCAGCCGGAACTTCAATATGGTCGTCAGTTGAGACACAGGCAGTTATATAGGCTTCACCGTTTGAAATGGCGTATGTGTAGTCGCCGGAAGTCTCATATTCAAAGGATTCTGCTTCCTCGTAGAGGTCGGCATTGGCGCTGTCAATAAAAGTAAAGTTGTTGGCGTAGTCGTATTCATCATCGGAATCGGTGCAGTATATCTGAGCTGCTGAGCCATAGGTGCCTATAATTGTGAAGTCGCTCTGCGGTTCAAGGTTTTCATCATAACCAAAAGCACAGTAGTCGATGGTTGTGACTGAGGACGGGATTTTAACGGATTTAAGTCCTGTTGCAGCAAAAGCGTTCTGACCGATATAAACAAGAGAATCAGGCAGATCAACATGAGAAAGAGCCTTGCAGCCGGCAAAAGCTGCGCTTTCAATACTGATAAGGCTGTCGGGGAAAACTACCTCTGTTAAGGTAGAACACTCAGCCATAGCCATGATGCCGATTTCCGTGACTGCTGTGCCGCTGAAATCGATTTTTTTCAGAAGCTGGTTATAGCTGAAACAGTGACGCTCCAGTTCTTCAAGAGAATCGGGGAGAGTAAGCTCCGACAGCTTTGTTGAATACAGGGCGGCTGTACCGATTTTTGTAACGCCGTCAGGCACAGCAAAGGAGCTGCCCTCTTTTCCCTGAGGATAGCAGCGGAGAATATTTCCGCTGTCGGACTTTTCATAGAGAATGCCGTCCTCCGAGAAGAATGTGCTGTTGCCCTCGTCAGCAGTTATCTCTTTCAGACCTGAGGCATCAAGAAAAGGATTTTCGTATATATAGTCCACTGAGGAAGGGATATGTACAGAAACGGCAGAGGACTCAAAGAAAGCCCCTGAGCCTATTTCCTTTACTGACAGACCGTCAATTGTATCGGGAATAACCACGTTTTCCTCTGAACCGCTGTATTCCTCAATGCAGACGTTATTGTCACTGGTAAGGGAGTATTTGTAATCGCCGGAGGAAATAAGGCTTTCCTCAGCGGCAGAAGTTTCGTAAACGGAGCTTTCAGGAGCTTCGTCATCGGCAGATACGGAGTATATGGGAGCTGCCGCAGAGACTGCACATATAAGCAGACTCATGATAAATGCGGCAGTTTTTTGGGGTTTAAACATCAGGAATCACCTTTCTGGTATTTTTATTCAGCGGATAAGTCAGTCCGCCGTTTATTCAACTGTAACGGACTTTGCAAGATTTCTCGGCTTATCCACATCATTTCCACGAAGAACAGAGGTGTAATAAGCAATAAGCTGCAGCGGCACAACGGCAGCCATAGGCATGAGAAGATCCTCTATGTCATCGGGCAGACCGAATTTATAATCAGCAACGTCCTTGTCGGGAACATAGGAGTCTCTGCAAACGAGAATAACCTTAGCGCCCCTTGCCTTGACTTCCTTGATGTTGCTTATGGTCTTGTCAAAGAGATTTGACTGAGTTGCAACGGCAATAACGGGAGTTCCATCGCTGATAAGGGAAATAGTACCGTGCTTCAGCTCACCGGCAGCGTAGGATTCGGAATGAATATAGGATATCTCTTTCAGCTTCAGCGAACCCTCCATACTCAGGGCATAGTCAAGACCTCTGCCGATATAAAGCAGGCTGTCGGCGGAAATAAGTCCGGAGGCGATATACTGCGTTTCCTTTTTATTTTTAAGTACATCCTGAATAATATCGGGTGTTTTCAGCAGAAGTCCGGTAAGACGGCGGCATTCTGCTTCATCTGTCATTCCCTTTGCAAGAGCAAGCTCAAAGGCGAAAAGGTACATTACAGCAATCTGCACCATATATGCCTTAGTAGAGGCAACAGCAATCTCAGGACCGGCATGGGTGTAAATGAGCATATCGGCTTCACGGGCAATGGAGCTTCCTTTGGCATTGACGATTGCAAGGGTTTCTGCACCAAGGCTTTTGGCAAGACGCAGTGCAGCAAGGCTGTCAGCAGTTTCACCGGACTGGGAAATAATTATAACTAAATCTCCCTCTGAAACAATAGGCTCTCTGTAGCGGAATTCCGAAGCAATTTCCACATTGACAGGAATTCTTGCCAGCTTTTCAATAACGTATCTTCCCACAACACCGGCGTGCATGGCCGTACCGCAGGCAACAACGAAAATATTTTTAAAGGATGCAAGCTTTTCCATAGTGATGCCGCACTCCCTCAGGTCAGGCAGACCGTCTGTGATCCGGGGAGTTATGGTAGTTTTTACAGCCTCAGGCTGCTCAAATATTTCTTTAAGCATAAAATGCTCGTAGCCGCCCTTTTCAGCGGCAGAAATATCCCAGTCAGCAGTTTTCAGCTCTTTGTTCAGCTTATGGTAGTGGAGGTCGTAAATGCTTGTTGAATATCTGCTGAGAACGGCTATTTCGTCATGCTCCAGCAGGTAGTAATTCTTTGTGTATCTGAGTATTGCTGTAACGTCCGAAGCGATAAAGCTCTCCTTATCGCCAATGCCCACGATGAGAGGACTTTCACGTCTGATAGCAAAAACGGTGTCAGGAAAATCAGCGAAAATAACTCCCAGAGCGTATGAGCCTTCAAGCTCTTTAGTGACGCAGGAAATAGTTGCAATGGGATCGCCGTCGTAGTAATAATCGAGAAGCTGAGCAACAACTTCCGTATCTGTATCACTTTTGAAGCAGCAGCCCTCTTTTACAAGAAATTCCTTTAAAGCCTTGTAATTCTCGATAATTCCGTTGTGAACAATAGTAACTCTTTCGCCGCTGTGTGGGTGAGAGTTTATATCTGAGGGCTCGCCGTGAGTTGCCCAGCGTGTATGACCGATACCGGAATGACCGGCAGGCTTGCCCTCTTTTTTCATTTTTTCAGCAAGGTCAGCAAGTCTGCCCTTTGATTTTGCAACTTTGATTTCGTCATTTTCAAAAACAGCAATTCCAGCCGAATCATAACCTCTGTATTCAAGCTTGGATAAAGCGTCCATCAGTACATCGGTGCAGTCTCTGAAGCCGACGTATCCAACTATTCCGCACATTAAAATTTTCCTCCGATTCTGTATTATGGTATTTATTCCAGTTCAGCCGTCACAGACGGCGCAGAGCATTATTTATAATATCTATAAAAAGCGGCGAAGCCGCAAGGGGGATTCCAAAGGGTTTATTAACCCTTTGGCAGGGGGTGTAAGAGGGGGACAG
>JAEDLA010000088.1 GCA_016295545.1 Oscillospiraceae bacterium
TCAACATCTTCCGGAATTCCATTTAATTTTCCGATGTCACTGTACTGCCATATTCCATAATTATGAGAGAACGAAGGTTTGTCCACATAAAAATGAGCTACCCATACATCATATTTATCGAAAATGTAGTCATAGACCTTTGTGTCAAGGAAGCTTGCATAGCTGTAAACTGAAACATAATATCCCTTATTCTGTATTGTTGAACAGAATGAATCAATTATTGCGGATACTGTTGCAGTACTCAGGTCACGCTGAGTATCAGTCTCTATATCAAAAAATACGGGGTATTCCAGTTTATTATTTTTGATAATGGAATAGCAGACTTCAGCTTCCTGTTTTGCCTCCTCAGGAGAAGTGGCATAGCTGAACCAGTATACGCCGCAGTTGATTCCGGCATTCTGCGCATTCTTTATATTCTGGTCAAACTTAGGATCCTTCTGCGATGCAAGATTGCCATAACCTGCACGTATAATGGCAAAATCAACTTTATTTGTTTTCTTTACCTCGCTCCAGTTGATGTCTCCTTGCCACTGAGAAACGTCGATGCCGTGTGCATACTTCAATTCAGGCTCAGTTGTAGTAGTGGTAGTAGTTGTCGTGGTGGTAGTTGTTGTAGTTGTTGAAGCATAAACAAGCTCCAGATGAGCGTCGTAAATATCAAAAACATTGTAATCATTTGCCGGAACAGTCGTTTCAGCCGTAGTTGTTTCCGTTACAGCAGCAGATGTTGAAACAGCTGTAGTAGCTGCAGCTGTAGTTGCTGATGCAGTTGTTGAAACTGTTGTCTCAGTCTCTGCATAGGGAACTGCAATTTCTTTTACAATAACCGAATCAACAGCAGTTTCCTCTGCACAAACAGAAAACATACAAGACATCCCTGAAACTGACGTAAGCATTAAGGAACCAGAAACAAGCAGGGAAATAAATTTTTTTAAATGATTCATGATATAAAATGCTCCTCACATATAAATTCAGAATTATCATTTTATATTATAACACATACTTCCAAAGATTTCAACCTTTTTTATAAAGTTTTTTGTTATTTTTACAGATTTTTTTATACAAGGCTCTCAAATGAAAGTGCAGGGGCAGTAAAAATTTTCCCGTTCAGATATTCAAGGTGAGAATCCTTTTCAAAAGTGAAGCTTATTTTCACTGCACAAAGTGCCTGACAGCGTAAGCCGTATTTTCTGTTTGCATTAATGTCTCCATACTTTCCGTCTCCGAGAATCGGTGAACCGATACTTGCAAGATGAGCACGTATCTGATGAGTCCGCCCCGTATAGAGCTTCACCTCAACTAATGCCAGCGGAACTTTTGCACGAAGCACTGTATATCCTGTTTTAATCTCCTTGTAACCCTCATAGGGTTTCTGAGAAATCCTTACAATATTATCCTTATTATTCTTTTTATGGTAGGCTGTGAGTATATCCGATTTCTTAGGCGGAACTCCATAGGTCACACAATGATATATCTTGTCTGCTCTCCCCTCACGGACAGCTTTATTCAGCTCTCTCAGCGAAACAGCGTTTTTTGCAGCAGTTACAAGTCCGCTGGTATTCTTATCAAGGCGACTGCACAATGCCGGTGCAAAGGAATTTTCCTTTGCAGGCTCATAAGCTCCTGAATCATAAAGATAACGCTTGATACGGTTTATAAGCGTATCATTCTCATGGTCATTATCGCAATGAACTGTCAGTCCTGCCGGCTTATTCACTATAAGTATATTTTCGTCCTCATATATAATATCAATTTCACCGGAACATTTCCTGAAAGACATATCTGAGGGTGATGAGGTGAATTTGTCATTTATATAAACAGTAATCACATCTCCGCAGGTGAGCCGTGTTGATATCTCACATCTTTTACCGTTGATCTTTATGTCCTTTTTCCTTATCAGCTTATACATCATACTTTTTGGAAGTTCCGGCAATGCCTTTGATATAAATTTGTCGAGCCGCTGTCCGCTGTCGTTTTCATTTATTATAAAACTTTTCATAACTATAACCTTTAAACAAACTTGGCTGCACAGCAAATGCTGCACAGCCAATAATTTTATCTGAACAAAATAATCAGGAACTGCGAAACAAGTACCACTGCGATAAGTGCCACAGGATATGTTGCTGCATAAGCCGACGCAACGTCCTCTGTGCCTGCTGTATTGATAAGTGTTCCCAGCGCCGGAGTAGAAGTCATACCTCCGGTAATTGAACCAAGGTTATTGAGAATGCTGAGCTTAAGCACATACTTCGCAAACAGGAATCCAACAATCATAGGAACAAGCGTCATGATTATTCCGTAGATGAAGTAAATTGCCTCGAAATACTTTACAAAGCTTGCACCGCCTGCAACACCTGCACCGATAAGGAAGAGCATAAGTCCAAGCTCTCTGAAAACCTTTAATGTGCTGGTTTTGGGAGTCATGGAAATTGGTCCGATGTGTGCAAAGTGCCCTAAAATCAGTGAAACAAGCAGACAGCCGCCTGTAGTTGTAAGTGAGAAGTTGCCGATTTTGATTGAACCAACAAAGATTCCCACAATTGCTGCCAGTGAAAAGGGCATGAAGCCGAATTCGTCCATCTCAATAAATTTCTGACTGCTTTTCTTCTTCTTTTCGCCGGAATCAGCTGCAACAAGCTTTTTACGTTCGTCCTCCATATTGACCTTCATAATCTTAGGAATGATCTGTACAAACAGAACAACGCCGATTACTCCGAAAAGATAAGCAATTCCGTGTCCTACAGCAACAATATCCTGTAACTCCTCTGCTACTGTAGCCTTTGCCGCTGAGAAAGCAGGTGTACTTGTCAGTGAACCTGAAAGAAGTCCTACAAGCATTGCTGTAAGCTCTTCAAGAGAAAGGTCTGTGAAGTTCTTTCCGACAAGAATACATCCTGCACAGGAAAGTCCGCCCATAATGATAATAACAAGGGCAAGAAGAACGTATGACTTGAAGTTTTTCTTAAAGTTGCCAAAGAAATTAGGACCTGCTATAAAGCCTACTGATGTTACAAAAAGTATCAGTCCCATATTCTCAACAATTTTAAGCGCATTTGAAACGTAAGTGGCTTCTCCGACAATAAGTGATTCTGACAGACTGTCAAAGAAGAAACAGCCGTACAGCAGGGCGACAATGAATACGCCCGCTGTACCGAGTGAAACTCCCTTAATGGTAACTCTTCCCAGCGCATAGCCTACCGCCGCAATGGCAAATACCGTGAAAACAAGGAAGCTTACCGATTGTATTGAAATCACTCCGTTAAATAAATCCATATATTATTTTACCTCGAACTTTCTAATTAAAATTACAGTATTTAAAGCTTTTTCAATCAAGCCTTTCTTGCATAGTCAGGAAGCAGCTTTGGTGATACTGTATCAGTTTCGATTCCGGCTTCTTTCAGCTCAGCATCAAACTTTTCAATGTGTCCGAGTGTGAGATTCTTAGGCTGCTCAGTTTCCTTAGCCTTTGCAGCAGCATGAATACCAGCATTTCTGCCGAATACAATAACATCAAGAAGGGAATTGCCCATGAGTCGGTTTCTGCCGTGAATACCGCCAACAACTTCGCCGGCTGCGAAAAGATTTTCAACTCCTGTCATACCGTCGGGAGTAATGTCAAGTCCGCCGTTCTGGTAGTGAAGTGTAGGATAAACAAGAATCGGTTCCTTGCGGATATCGATGCCGTATTTGCCGAACATTCTCATCATTGCAGGGATTCTCTTTTCAATAGTACCCTCGCCGTTCTTGTACTCGATCATAGGAGTATCAAGCCATACGCCGACGCCCTGTTCAGTCTGGATTCCCTTTCCTCTTTCTGAACACTCACGGATAATTGAAGCAGCTGTTACATCACGAGTCTCAAGGGGATGCATGAAAGCTTCACCGTCAATGTTGATGAGCTTTGCGCCCAGTGAACGTACCTTTTCAGTAACAAGCGCACCGAAAATCTGCTCAGGGTATGCTGCACCTGTTGGGTGATACTGAAGTGTATCTGCATAAAGAAGCTTTGCACCTACACGATAGCCCAGAACAAGACCGTCAGCTGTAGCACCATAGTGGTTTGATGTAGGGAATCCCTGATAGTGGAGACGTCCTGCACCGCCTGTTGCGATTACAACTGTCTTAGCTCTTGCAACCATGAGAGCCTTTGTCTCCATGTTCATGAGAACTGCACCTGCAGCTCTGCCATTTTCGTCAAGAATAATTTCCAGTGCAGCTGTAAAGTCGATTACAGGAATACCTCTGTTAAGAACCTCGTCACGGAGAGTTCTCATAATCTCAGCACCGGAATAGTCCTTAGCAGCGTGCATTCTCTTTCTTGAAGTACCGCCGCCGTGAGTTGTTACCATTGTGCCGTCTGCTTCCTTATCGAACTCAACACCAAGATTATTGAGCCACTGAATAGCTTCGGGAGCCTTTGTAACAAGCTTTTCAAGAAGCTCAGGCTTAGCAGCAAAGTGTCCGCCGCCGAAAGCGTCAAGATAATGGATTGCAGGAGAATCGTTGGGCTTGTCAGCAGCCTGGATACCGCCCTCAGCCATCATTGTATTTGCATCACCGATACGCAGCTTTGTAACGATCATTGCCTTAACACCGGCTTCATCAGCCTCAATTGCTGCAGAAGCACCGGCACCGCCGCCGCCGATGATAAGAACGTCGGTATCATAGTCAGGATTTGAAAGGTCAACATCAGCAGCACTTATTCTGCTGTGTCCCTGAAGAAGCTGTGCAAGCTGAGTAGGAACCTTTTCGCCCTTGTTCTTTCCTGCCTGAAGAACAGTGAACTCGCCCTCTTTATAATCTGGGTGGAATGTTGAAAGGAGAGTATCCTTTTCTTCAGCTGTCATTCTTCTTGGCTCAAGAGCAGCATTTTCTGCTCTTTTAGCCGCAACGATCTCAGCAAGCTCGTTATATTTATCAATTTTATACATTATAGTGCCCTCCCTTATTTCTCAATCTCACGGTTGTTGTAAAGCTCTTTAAGCTCCTCAACGGGCTTCTGCATAAGATCCTCGATAAGCTGCTTGAATGTGCCCTCGTTGATTTCCTTAACTCTGTCAGCGAGATGTCCACACTCGGGAGCAATGTACTTACCGTTAAGACGTCTTGCAAGCATAGCTACCTGCGGATGGGAGATACCGGCAGGACAGCGTGATGAACATACGCCGCACATTACACAGTCAAATGATTCCTCTGCGCACTTCTCATACTCACCTCTCTGAGCGTATGCGATATACTGCATAACGTTCAGCTTCTGAGTACAAGCCTTTGTACAGGCATTGCAGCCGATACAGCTGTAAATCTCAGGATAGAGCTGCATCATTATCTGCTCTGTGGGCTTGATTTCCTCGATATTGTAAATCTGTTTAACAAGTGGGAAGAAAGGAAGTGTAGCAACATACATTCCCTCCTCGACCTCAGTCTGACAGGCGAGACAGGCGTGAAGCTCCTGCTTATCCTTGATTCTGTAAATGGTAGCACAGGCACCGCAGAATCCGTTACGGCAGCCGCAGCCTCTGATGAGCTGATATCCGGCATATTCCATTGCATTCATAATTGTAAGACCTGCCGGCACTTCATACTTCTTGCCGAACAGATAAATATTAACCATATTCTCCATGATTACGCTCCTTTTTAATATTCGTTCGGCAGCTCACTGAGCTGGTCGAAGCGGAAAACGGGTCCGTCCTTGCATACATACTTGTCGCCGATATTGCAGCGTCCGCACTTTCCGACGCCGCACTTCATGCGAAGCTCCATAGTAGTATAGACCTGAGTTTCCTGAAAACCGAGTTCTTTAAGACCTGCAAGAGTAAACTTGATCATAATAGGAGGTCCGCATATAAGAACAGTTTTGCTGATTGAAGGTTCAAGCTCCTTGACATAGTTGGGAACGAAGCCAACGTGACCGTCCCAGTCCTCCTGTTCACGGTCAATGGTAAGATTTACCTCAATACCGTCATCCTTCATCCATTCGTCAAGAATCTCCTGATAATCAACAAGATCCTCCTTGGAACGTGAACCATAAACGATCTGAACATCACCATAGTTTTCTCTGTTGTCACGAACATAGTTGATTACAGAGCGGAGAGGCGCAAGACCGATACCGCCTGCTATGAAAAGCAGATCCTTGCCCTTGAGTTCAGCTTCAACAGGGAAAGCATTGCCGTAAGGTCCTCTTATTGTAATCTGCTGACCAGGTTCCATCATGTGAAGCCATGAAGTAAGGCAGCCGCATTTTTTAATGCTGAACTCCATAAATTCCTTGTTTGTAGGAGAAGAAGTAATCGAAAACATACCCTCGCCTACTCCGGGGATAGAAAGCATTGCGCACTGTCCGGGCATATGCTCGAAAAC
>JAEDLA010000089.1 GCA_016295545.1 Oscillospiraceae bacterium
AACAGAAGCATGAAAGGCTTTGCATACAAGGACGGTAAAATGTATTTCGGACTTCTTGCCGTGAAAAATGTAGGCACTGGTCTTGCGGATAAAATCGTACTTGAAAGAGAAAAAAACGGACCTTATACCGGTTTGCAGAATTTCTGTCAGCGTCTTGAGGGCAGAGAACTGAATAAAAAGGCACTTGAAAATCTTATCAAAGCCGGAGCATTTGACGGACTTGGACTGAACCGTCGTCAGATGACAGAAAACTATGAAAGACTTCTTGAATATGCCGGAAGTGCTTCAAGAGGAGTGCTGGACGGTCAGCTGAATCTTCTTGACGCTGCTTCTGAAGCTGAATATGGGGTTAAAATCCCGTATATTCCGGAGTATGCTCCTAATATACTGCTGAAGCTTGAAAAGGAAGCAGCCGGAATGTATCTTACAGGAAGTCCGCTTTCCGGTCATCAGAAGCTTGCAAAGCTGCTGCACCTGAAAAAAATAAGGCAGATTCAGGAAATGGCGGAAAGCAGTTTGCTCCGTGACGGAGACAGCGTCGGATTGCTCTGCCTTTTGCAGGAGAAGAAGCTTCATACCACAAAAAAAGGTGACAGAATGTGCTTTGTCAGCCTGTCCGATGAAACAGGTGAGACAGATGCCGTTATTTTTCCGGAGCTTTTTGAAGTCAGCGGTTCAGGACTTACGGAGGACAGTATCCTTATAGTCAACGGAAAAATTTCAGTTCGTGAGGACACTGTTTCTGTTCTCTGCGGAAGTATTTTCACAGAGAACGATTTTGAAAAAATGACTGAAAATATGCGGCTCTGTATCAAAACAGACGCTGCTCATGCAGTTGTTTCTGCGGAGCTTTGCGGAATTTGCAGGGATTATCCGGGATATACCGGGATATGCTTCTATCTGACAGACCTGAAAAAGCTTGTCGCACCGAGAAATAAGGTGTCATTAAGGATAAGCTCTGAATCTGTGGACAGGATTTTAAAAATTTACTCTGAGGACAAAATAGGTCTTATCAGATAACAAATCATGGCAAATTAATAAAAAAATGAAAATATTTGCACTTTCCCCTTGACAAATTCCGTAAATGTAGTAAAATATATATTGTATGGATTTTTAAATCTGTGCCGACTTGTCGGTTCAGGTTCTTAATATACGCCTTAGTGCAGAACGGAGAATATTTATGATTAAAAAAATCGGTGTATTAACAAGCGGCGGAGATGCTCCCGGTATGAATGCTGCAGTTCGTGCTGTTGTCAGAACTGCTATCAGCAAGGGTATGGAAGTTTATGGTATCCGTCGTGGATATGTCGGTCTTATAACCGGCGATATATTCCAGATGGACGCAAGAAGTGTTTCTGATATCATTCACAGAGGCGGTACTATGCTTTATACTGCAAGATGTCCTGAATTCAGAACAGAGGAAGGTCTTGACAAGGCTAAGGCTAAGTGCGAGGAGCTTGGACTTGAAGGTATCGTTGTTATCGGCGGAGACGGCTCTTTCAGAGGTGCTGCTGATCTTTCAGCAAGAGGAATCCTCTGCGTAGGCATTCCCGGCACTATCGACAACGATATTGCCTGCACAGAATATACAATCGGCTACGATACAGCTATGAATACAGCTATGGAGCTTGCTGACAAGCTTCGTGACACATCACAGTCACATGACAGATGTACCGTTATTGAGGTAATGGGAAGAAATGCCGGACATATAGCTGTAAATACAGGTATTGCCTGCGGAGCTATTGAGATAATTACAAAGGAAATGCCCTATGACCTTGACAATATCGCTAAGAAAATGCTTGAAATGAAGAAAACAGGCAAGCAGAATTTTGTGGTTGTTGTTGCTGAGGGTATCGGTCACGCTGAGGAAATCGCAAGAACTCTCCAGGAGAAAACTCATGTTGAGTCAAGAGCAACTGTTCTCGGTCACGTTCAGAGAGGCGGCTCTCCTACACTGAGAGACAGAGTTGTTGCATCTGAAATGGGACACTACGCTGTTGAGCTTCTTGAACAGGGCATCGGCAACCGTGTTGTAGGTATGCAGCAGAATAAAATCGTGGACTTCGATATTCAGGAGGCTCTTGCAATGAAGAAGCCTTATGATGAGAGACTTCATCACATGGCTGAGGAAATCGGATTCTGATTCTGTACCTGAAAATTGAAATTAATATCATATCAGAAAGCTGTGCGCAAAGTGCCGCTGAACGTTGAGTGTCAGCGGACGGGAATCTCAGGATTTGCGTCACAGCTTTCGTGTACCTCTAAATATTTATATTTTTGGAATATTCACCTAATTTTCACTTGCTTTTTTGTGCTTTTTGTAGTATAATGAAGTAAGTGATATTTTTATTTCAGAATAAAGGATGTTTTGATTATGAGTAAGATAAATATTGGTTTCATCGGTGCCGGTAATATGGGCAGTGCAATTATGAAAGGTATCGCCGGAAGTTCATTGAGCAGTCAGGTAAGCCTTTTTGCCTTTGATCCAAGCTCTGAACAGCTTGAAATGCTGAAAGAATCCGGCGTTTCATCCTGTGCGGACGAAACTGAGATAATGGATAAATGCAAGTATGTTTTCCTTGCTGTAAAGCCGCAGATTATCTCCGGAATCCTTGAAAAAATAGCTCCGTACACCAGAAAGGATACTGTTTTTGTTTCCATAGCCGCAGGAATCTCTGACGAATTTATCGCTTCAAAGACTATTCCGGAGGCAAAGGTGGTACTGGTAATGCCAAATACGCCGCTTCTTTTAGGGGAGGGAGCGTCTGCACTTTCCCACAATGAAAGCACCTCAGAGGAGGAATTTCAGGTGGTACTGAACATTTTCAGAACCTGTGGAAAGGCGGCTGTTATTTCTAAGGATAAAATGAAAGAGATAATTGCAATAAACGGCAGCAGTCCGGCATTTATCTACCTTTACGCAAAGGGCTTTATCGACTATGCGGCTTCTGTTGGAATTGATTCCGGCGTTGCTGCGGAGCTTTTCGCACAGAGCCTTATTGGCTCAGCAAAAATGATAACAGATTCCGGAAAGTCTATTGATGAACTTATAAAAATGGTATCATCTCCCGGCGGTACAACTCTTGCAGGACTTGACAGGCTGTACGAGGGCAGGCTTACTGACGTGGTAAAGGACTGCTGCGAAAGCTGTACAAAGAGAGCCTATGAGCTGTCAAAATAATGAGGCAATAAAATATCTATAATAAGCGGCGAAGCCGCACGGGGATTCAAAAGAGGTATTCCCCCATGGCAAGTCAAATAATGATTTGCTCTGAAAAATGAACCGGTATAATATCTGTGATTCAGGCATATCCTTTTAAAAAGAAAGGATGATTTACAATGAAGCACAGAAAAGACCTTACACAGACCGAAAGCAGGAGAATCTGCCTGTTTATGCTGAATATAGCTGTCCTTGCAGGAGTGGCGGCGGGAGCTGTTATTGCCGTGACAGGGAAAGGCACCGGTAATCCGCTGCTGCATCAGTTTTTCAGTCCTGCATACAGTGGAGATACAGTGCTTGAGGTTTTCAGGAATACATTTTTAACTTCGGCATTTTTTATGGCGGCTTTGTTTTTGCTGGGATTTTTTGCGTTCGGACAGCCTTTTGGCGTGGCAATGCTTATTTACAGGGGAGTTGGTATCGGAGCAGCTGTTGCTCAGATGTACACTGCCGCCGGATTTGCCTCTCTGCCGTCAGTGCTTGTACTTGTGCTGCCAAAGGCACTTGTAACGGCATTTACAGCTTCACTGGGTGCAAGGGAGCTTCTGCGGCTGTCACGGACTATTCTGCTTTTTTTGTTTAAGGACGAGCAGCCCAATGAGAAAATGAGCCGGACCATAAAGCTTTACTGCATAAAATTTATTGTACTGATATTTCTGCTGCTGCTTGCAGCTTTGGCGGATTCAGCTTTAAATTACATATTCATGGACCTGAGAGCCGTTGCCTGACTGGCTCTGACGTTTAATTTAGGAGGATGTTTATATTGAGTCTTTTCAGCAAAAATAATGAAGGAACCGCTGCTTCACAAATTTATAACGGTCCGAAAAAAACGGGCATAAGGCTTTTTTTCGAGCTGCTGGGGCGCAAATTCTGGAAGCTGATTGAGCTGAATCTTTTGTATTCGCTGTTTTATATTCCCCTTGTTCTGTCGTTTACGCTGTTCTTTCAGATAAAAAATACCACAGTCGCTTTGACAGTTTCACTGATAATGATGCTTATTTTTGCAGTTCTTGTAGGACCTGCAACTGCCGGAATGACTAAGGTCATGCGGAATTACGTCATTGAGCGCAATGCCTTTATGGTATCGGACTTTTTTCAGAGCTTTAAGGAGAATTTCGGCAGAGCTTTTGTTGTTGGCTTTGTTGATGTGCTTATTTGTGCGTCGGTTTATTCAGGCTTTATAATTTATCCGGCACTGGCAAGGCAGTACGGCAGCTTTATTTATGTTGCACTGGTGCTTACATTCAGCGTGTCAATAGTCGTTGCAATGATGAATTTTTACGCTTTTCTGATGATAATTGCCACAGACCTTTCATTTAAGGATCTGCTGAAAAATTCATTTTCACTGGTAATACTGGAGATGAAAAAAAATCTTCTCACGTTTATTATTTCTCTTGTGATAATTGTGGCAGTAGCACTTCTTCCCATTTTTGTCAGCTTTACATTTGTATTTATTCTGCCCTTTTTCCCGGCAGCCTTTGTTTGGTTTATAGTATGCTTCAACAGCTACCCGATAGTGCAGAAGTATGTTATTAATCCGTATTACACAAGCATTGGAAAGGTAAATCCTGAGCTGAGCGATGAATCTGAGGACGATTCCTTTGAACCTATATGCAAGGATATGAGTGCTTTTGAAGAACCTGTTGCAAAACGCAAGAAAGGCAAAGGAAAAAGAATTTCATAAAATAAAGGCGAGTCCCGAGGGATTCGCCTTTTCTGTTATTTCAGTAAAAATGCTGTTTTTATTAAAGGTATTTAGTATCGTCAATCATATCATCTGAGGATTCATCAATGACTGAATCGGAAGAATAATTATCATCGTCATAGGAATCCTTATAGCTCTCTGAGGACAGATTCTGCTCATAATCCATAGTGTTGTAATCGTCAGGAACATTTGTATTAGTGCGCTGCTGATAGCTTCTGTAGTCGGGAGGATCAACCGCACCCGAACTTGTAACGCTGCCTGAGGCTTTACCGAATGTTACAACATCTCCGTTGATATTCATATCGTCATTTTTAACTTCAACGTAATTTCGGCGGCTGCAAATAAAGGATTTGATGATTGAGAATATCATAACAAATACAATAAGATTCCATATTACAGCAAATATTATAACAGGTGCAGCCGCACTGAGATTTGAGTTGTTGCTCATTATGTAATCTTCGGAATTTTTAAACGCCTGTGTAAAAGCCTGACCGACAGAGTAGCTGTCCTTAGTGAGATACATCTGCAAATCGGACTGGAAACGACTGAAATTAGATTGGGTGATAATTGGATCGGTATCATTACCCTGCATACCCTCCCATGACCAGTCAACGAAGTCAAGCTCAGCAGCGTTGTCGGGTTCGGAGTAGACAACAAGAAAATGCTGTTCGTCTTCAAATGTATTGACGTACATATCAAATGCGTAATTTTCAAGACTGGTGTAATTGTTTTTCCACATTGAGTCATAAACAGTGGCAACACAGGGACTTATACCGGTCAGCTCCTCAAAATCCTTGAGAACAGCTTCAAGCTCGGAACTGTTGTCAATAACATCTGCAAAATCCATAATACGTGTCTGAGGTTCGGAGTAAACCGGCTTTAAGGGCTTTGTTGGTCTGAAAACAAGGAATCCTGTAAAAGAAGTAAAGATTCCGGCAAGTACAAAAGGAATCAGAAAAATCATCTGGAAAATGAATATTGCAATATTCATAGGCTTTGGAGTGGTGTTGCTGTAGATATAGCAGGGTTCACCGCTCCTGTTGTAGTACATGAAACGACGGGCATTTCTGAATGGTCTCCTTGAATATCGTACAGATGAGCCGCCGCCTCTGCGGCCGTGACTGCTGCTGTGGTGACTTCCGCCGCTGTGGCTGCCTCCGCCTGAACTATGTGGCATAATTGATTGCTCCTTTCGGGTTAAGGCAACATTCCTTATAGGGAAAACTTTATTGGATTATGCCTTAATAATTATCTGATTAATATTATATCAAAAAAATTCAGAAACGTCAAGAATTATTTGCGCTTTTACATAAAATAATATAATTTCGATAATTAGGGGAATCATGGGTTTCCAAAGGGTTTATTAACCCTTTGGCGGAGTCCAGAGGCAGAGCCTCTG
>JAEDLA010000090.1 GCA_016295545.1 Oscillospiraceae bacterium
TTCAGACATTGAATCATTTCAAGGGCTGCACTCTTGAATCTGTATTAAGCAGGGGAAGGAAACTTAATTTGTCAGTCATTCTTGCTTCTCAGTATTTTTCAAATGGTGTTGATGCTTTGAGCAGAATCTATGCATACTGCGGAACTTTTATGTTTTTCAGACCTATGGGGGAGGAGTGCATAAAATCCGTAGCAGAGATTACGAAACTTGATAAGGACGACATCAGAACATTGCAGGATTTTCATTGCGCTGTTATGGGCTTAGCTTACAGCGAATACTATGGTAAAAATATCCATACCAAGTACGCTATATGCGGCATTACATACCGACCGCCTTATGTAGGCGACTACGATAATGAAAAATAATCGCTCACCGACTAATTCCGCCGAATCAGGGCATAATATTGACGAAAGGAGCTGTTGAGATGAAAATATATGACAAACAGGAAAAGGGTTACATCGAGGTCTGGCTCACAAATGAAGAACAGAAGATATATGACCGTGCCGAGCTGACGAAACAGCTCCTTTCAGAAACGACGGCAAAGAAGTGCAAGGTGGTGTACTTCCTGTCAGGGAACGATGATTTGTACACAAACACAGAGGGACTGTTGCTAACTAATCTGGGGTGCGCTTGAGGCGCACCTCTTTTTCTGCTTGACAATTTCATGTTTATATGCTACAATGATGATGAAAAAATATTATTGTTTCAGATAACATTGATGAAAGGAGCAGTCTATGAAAGAAAGACTCAGGGTTGCAGGCTACTGCCGCATTTCCGTTGATGAGGAGCTTGACCGTGACAATACCTCAATAGAGAACCAGAAGGCTATTATATCGGATTACATCAGCAAGACTTTCCCTGCGTCGGAGCTTGATTTCTACGAGGACCGTGACCGCAGCGGATATACCTTTGAGCAGCGTGAGGGATATCAGGCATTACGAAAGAAGATGCTGATGCACGAATACGATATCCTTATCATAAAGGACTTTTCACGTTTCTCACGCCGCAACAGCAAAGGATTGGTAGAGCTTGAAGACCTGCGTGATGCAGGTATGCGTATAATCTCTATCGGAGACAGCATAGACTATCCGACATTTGACGACTGGACGGCAATACAGTTCCGCTTTCTTATTAATGAGATGCCTGTCACGGACACCTCAAAGAAAGTTCGTTCAGTTGTGAAACGTCGTCAGGAAGAAGGAAAATGGATATGTGCCGTACCCTATGGATATATAATGACCAACAGCAAGCTTATGCAGTTTGAAGTGGACGAGCCTGCTGCGGAGGTTGTTCGTGAGATATTCAGGCTATACAGCGAGGGCTGGGGGTATAAGCGAATAGCCAATTATCTTACCGACCGCCATATTCCTACGCCGCGTATGTCAGAAAAGGAACGCCGTGAAGCTAACGGTGAGGAATGCAAGCTGCGTGTGAAACAGGAGTGGAGTCTGGTAACCATTAGTGAGATACTCCGAAACGACTTCTATATCGGTACTCTCAGGCAGGGCAAATACCGCCGCAAAAAAATAAACGGCTCTGATATGAAGCTTGAAGAAACAGATCATCTTGTGTTTGAGGATAACCATACTCCTATTGTGGATTACAAGCTGTTTGCGAGTGTACAGGAGCAGATGAAGCGGCGTACTAATAACAATTATCGAGGCGTTAAGAAGTATGATAACGTGTATTCAGGTTATCTGTTCTGCGGTGACTGCGGCAGTCCGATGTTCTCCATGAGCCGTGCCGATATTCCTGCTGCGTACCGATGCGGCACATACCACAAACGTGGAAGCAAAGGCTGCTCCTCACATCATACCCGTGTGGATATGCTTGACGGTCTGCTCAGATCGTTCATTGAGAATGTACGTGATAACTCCGAAGCAATGCTTGATAAATTGCAGGAATCAATCAATCGTGAGCAGACTGAAACTTCATCAAGCAAGTCTGTTGTCGAGGTGCTGAATCAGCAAATGGAGGATACACGTACCGAAATAAAGATGCTGGCTCGTCAGCACGTCCGTGACATTGCCAAGCACCCTGACCGTGAGGAAATGCTTGAAGAAATATATACTGAGCAGATAGATGAGCTTACGCTCAGGCTTGAAGGACTTCGCAATCAGATGCAGCTTGCCGCCGACAAGCACAATACGATCGTGAACATCAATCGGACAGCTAAAACGGTCATGGAGGTATTTGATGATATCCTCAATAAAGACACACTCTCAAAGGTTGATGTGGACTTCATCATCGAGCGTATCACAGTCTATGAAGACCGCATTGACATTAAGCTGCGCTCCGACATAGACATACTGCTTAAAACAGGAACGCTGCCTGAGTGCAATTGCGAGGTTGCAGCCGTAAATTTTAAGCAAGGCACTGAGAACTTCGAAGAAACCTCAAAATTTGCCGAAATTACGACAAGTAAAGGCAAAATTCTCAGTGTCAATGTTATCAGTGAGGGCGACCCTCTGGAGATATACACCAACAGCGACGGAGAGGTCATATTCAAGAAGTATTCTGCAATCAGTGAAATGAGCGAGAATGCCGGTTATGTGGCGGATATAATGCATAAGATAGCAGGCTGTTCAGTTATTATCTTTGATAAAGACCATGTAGTAGCTTCTGCCGGTGTTTCACGCAAGGAATTTGCCGAACGCCGTGTTACGGGACAGCTGGAGGAGCTTATGGAGTCACGCAGTCAGTATTTCCGGACATCAGAGATGAACTGGAAGTTTTGTCCCGCCGAGGGAGTGGAAAAAGCGGCTGTTGCCGCCGTGCCTATTATTTCCAGCGGAGACGTTATGGGAGCTGTTGTATTTCTTGAAAATGACGCAGCATCTGAGGTCACTGATCTGCAGAAAAGCCTTATAAACGCAGCTGCTCAGTTCCTTTCAAGACAAATCGAGGGTTGAACATCTACAACTGAGCCTGTTCCGGAAGAAATGGAACAGGCTTTTTCAATTATCTGAAAAAAACTGTTGACTAATTTCAAGTTTTGGTTTATTATATAAGTATAGGAATAAACAGGAGAAAATAAAGAAATATAATGCACACAGTTAAAAAGATTATTTTTGCGGCACTTGGTTCAGCAATGATATGCGGTACAAGTCTTGCCTCAACCCTTTTTTCACAGGCTCAGGTTAATTTTAACCGCTTTCCCGTCTGGGGAGTTGATGTTTCACGTTATCAGGGAGAAATAAACTGGAAAAGCCTTGAAAGTCAGAATGTAAGATTTGCTTTTATAAAGGCAACTGAGGGAAGCGGTCATGTTGACGAGTATGTCAGTGAGAACCTTGCAAATGCTGCGGAAACTGATATCAGGCTTTCAGCGTATCATTTTTTCAGCTTTGACAGTCCCGGCGAAACTCAGGCGGAAAATTATATCTCCGTTGTGAATGCCGGAGATATAGATATGCCGCCGGTTGTAGATGTTGAATACTACGGTACGAAGAAGTCTGACAAGCCGGACAGGAAAGAGGCGGAAAAGATACTCGCCCCGCTGCTTGAGCGTCTTGAAAGCTACTATGGAGTGAAACCCATAATTTATACGACTTTGCCCGTTTACAACAGATATATCAGGGAGAATTTTTCAGATTATCCATTATGGATACGCAATGTATGGTGCGAACCGGACTTCATGGACTGGAAATTCTGGCAGTTCAGCGATAAGGGGCTGCTGTCAGGTTTCACAGGGGAAGAAAAATATATTGACCTGAATGTGTATAACGGCTCTGAACAGGAATTTCTCGATGAATTTTCGTAGAGCGCACTGATATAACAATGTTTTGAGGTGTGAACTTAATCCAGCTTAGTTTTAGGAGAATATATGATGAATAATAATTTATTGAAGCCGCTGCTCCTTACCCCTCCTGTAAAGGACTATATATGGGGCGGAACAAGGCTTATAAGGGAGTTCGGCAGACAGTGCAGCTCAGGAAAGGCTGCGGAAATCTGGGAGCTGAGCTGCCATAAGGACGGCTGTTCTGTTATTGCTTCCGGTGAATTTGCCGGAAAAACTCTTGCAGACTTTATCGGGGAACACAGTGAGGTTCTTGGCTATAACTGTGAAAAATATCAGGCATTTCCGGTAATGGTAAAGCTTATTGATGCCTGTGACAATCTTTCAGTGCAGGTACACCCCGATGACGATTATGCCCTCAAAGTTGAGGGAGAATTCGGCAAGACTGAAATGTGGTACGTTGTTGACTGCGAAGAGGGAGCTACCCTCATATACGGTTTTAAGGAGGAGCTTACCAGAGACGAGTTCAGACAGGCTATTGAGGAAAATACGCTCATGGACAAGGTGAATGTAGTTCCCGTTAAAAAAGGAGACGTTTTCCTGATAAATGCAGGCACACTTCATGCAATCGGCAGGGGAATACTTATTGCGGAGATTCAGCAGAATTCCAATTCCACCTACAGAGTGTACGACTACGGCAGAGTAGGAGCAGACGGAAATCCGAGAGAGCTTCACATTGAAAAGGCTCTTGATGTAACAAAGCTTACTCCCTCTGAGCCGTTCAGGGCGGCTGAGCCTGTTGAGCTGAAAGGCAGCTTTAACCGGCTGTTAGCTGAAAATGATATTTTTTTCGTTGAGCATGAACAGGTATTTTCAGAAGTTGAGCTTTGTGCCGACGGTGACTCCTTCCAGCATATCCTTGTACTTGACGGAGAGGGAGTTTTATCAGCTGATTCCGGAGAAACAGAGCTGAAAAAGGGTTCAAGCGTGTTCATTCCTGCAGGAATGGGCGAATATGTTATTAAAGGCAATTGCAGTATTTTAATTACTGAAGCAAAATAAATTTACGGAGGTACTCTTATGAAGTATTACATTGGCATTGATCTTGGAGGTACAAACATCGTAGCAGGTGTTGTTGATGAGGACTACAAAATCATTGCAAAAGCAAGCACTAAGACAAACTGTCCCCGTCCGGCAAAGGAAATTGCTGACGATATGGCAAAAATGGCTCTTGAAGCTGTATCAAACGCTGGTCTTACAATTAACGATATTGAGTGGGTTGGCGTGGGAACTCCCGGAATCGCAAACAGCGCAACAGGAATTATTGAGTATTCAAACAATCTTGGATTCAAGGATACTCCAATGGTAAAATATATTCAGGAGACTATCGACAAGCCGGTATTTATCGAAAATGATGCAAATGCTGCTGCTTATGGGGAGTATGTTGCCGGAGCTGCAAAGGGTGCAAAGAATGCAGTATGCATAACTCTTGGCACAGGCGTCGGCGGCGGAATAATCGTTGACGGAAAAATTTACTCCGGTTCTAATTTTGCCGGTGCTGAGATAGGTCACACTGTAATTGCCGTTGACGGAGCACAGTGCTCATGCGGAAGAAAGGGCTGTTTCGAGGCTTATTCCTCTGCAACAGGTCTTATCAGAATGACTAAGGAAGCTATGGCTGAAGATCCGGACAGCATTATGAATAAAATGGCTCAGGAAAAAGGCAAGGTTACAGCACGTACTTCCTTTGACGCTATGAGAGCAGGTGACAAGACAGCTAAAATGGTTGTTGACAAGTACATAAAGTACCTTGCTGCCGGAATCACAAATACTATCAATATCTTCCAGCCTGATATCCTCTGCATAGGCGGCGGTGTGTGCAACGAGGGTGATCCGCTGCTTTTACCGGTAAAGGCTCTTGTAAAGGAAGAAGTTTATACAAAGAATTCTGCTAAAAATACAGAGATAGTTATTGCCAAGCTGGGTAATGATGCCGGAATAATCGGCGCTGCTTTTCTTGGCAGAGCTAACGCCTGAGATATTATGATTGACAACTCCGCTTATGAGGCAAGATTTCAAAGGCGGAGTTGTGTTTACTTATTGAACACTGGAAGTCAGATAAATAAGAATTTATAATAAGCTTAATAGTGATATTTTGATGTTATCATATCATTGAAGAGAAGTGATATTGTGAAGAAAACCAATTATAAAATCATAAAAAACCCACTGGGTGACTACA
This sequence comes from Oscillospiraceae bacterium, assembly GCA_016295545.1. GTDB lineage: Bacteria > Bacillota > Clostridia > Oscillospirales > Ruminococcaceae > Ruminococcus. The sequence continues at coordinate 5,979 of JAEDLA010000090.1, forward strand.
ATTTCAGCTTTCCAAGATGCCATGCGGCAGAAATCGGTGCATACAGTATCGGATTAATAATCTTCTTTATATTACTCTGTGCATTGTTAATAGACTTTGCAGAAAACGAACTCGACAGGAATGTTCTATGTGAAAACATCTATATTCCAGTAGTCTTTTCGGTTCCGTTGTTTATCCTCGGACTAAGCATGACATTCAGGATCAGGCGCGTGAAAAAAATCATGGCAAACGGGAAAAAGACAGAAGGTGAAGTAATTTCTTATCGTAGAATACACGTGACTCA
>JAEDLA010000091.1 GCA_016295545.1 Oscillospiraceae bacterium
CAACATGAGAGTTCTCGACTGGATCATCAAGAGATGTGAAGGAACAGTTGACGCTGAGGAGACTGCTATCGGTTATCTTCCCAAGAAGGGCGATATCAACGTTGAGGGCATCGAGGACGAAGTAACTCCTGAGATCATGGATAAGCTCCTTGCTGTTGATACAGACCTCTGGAAGAAGGAAATTGCAGAAATGCGCAGATACTACAAGGAAGACATTGCTGACAAGGGCGGCAGAATTCCTGAAGCACTCTGGGCAGAGCTTGACAAGCTTGACGAGAGACTTTCCAAGTAATTAAATAAAAAATATAATCCTGTCCGTTGATGCGGGCAGGATTTTTTCTGTTTAGGGAATAAAAATCAAAAAAGACTTGAAAAATAACAGCTTTTCTGATATGATTATATATTATATATATGATTATATAGTAGACCTCCGAGGAGGTCTGCTATAAGTATGAGAGGAAATGCCTATGGAAAAATTTATTAAAGCCTGTGTATCAATTCTGCCGAAGCCGCTGCAGAAAATCTACTATAAATATGAGGAAAAGTGGCTGTATCTCGTTTTTGGTGTGCTTACAACAGCTGTCAGCTTCATTACAGCCGGAATTTCAAAGTATCTGCTGGAGCTTGCCGGAGCTTCGGACAAGCTTGTGGGTGACGGAAGTACCGTAATATCTTGGATTTGCGCCGTGACCTTTGCCTACCTCACCAACAGAGCGTGGGTGTTTGAGTCCCATGCCTCAGGAGCTGCTGAGCTTGCACGGGAGGCGGCTTCGTTCTACGGCGGCCGTCTGTTAACTCTTGCAGTTGAGTGGATAATGATGCACGTAGGCTATGCTATGCTGCACTTCAATTACTGGATTGTAAAAATCGTGGCAAATATAGTGGTACTTATCCTCAACTATGTCATAAGTAAGATATTCGTATTCAGGAAAGAGAAAGAACCGGCGGCTAAAAATGACTGAGTATATTAAAATAGGTAATGTAAAAATCCGTAAAACTGCCGCCCTTGCGCCTATGGCAGGTGTTGCTGACCGTGCGTACAGGCTTATGTGCAAAAAGTTCGGCGCAGCTTACCTTGTCAGTGAAATGGTCTCCGCAAAGGGAATATGCTATGGTGATAAGAAAACAGAGCAGCTTTGCACTGTAACCGATGAGGAGCGTCCCATGGCTGTTCAGCTTTTCGGAAGTGAGCCTGAGTTTATGGCTGAGGCAGTAAAGATTGTACTTGGGTTCAGTCCTGACATAATCGATATAAATATGGGCTGCCCTGTACCGAAAGTCATAAATACAGGTTCGGGTTCAGCAATTATGAAATCGCCTGAACTTACGGCAAAGCTTACTGAATCAGCTGTTAAGGCGGCAGGAGATACTCCGGTAACAGTGAAAATACGAAGCGGCTGGGACAGTGATAATATTAACGCTGTGGAGGTGGCAAAAGCCGCTGAATCGGCAGGTGCTTCGGCAATTACCGTTCACGGACGTACTCGTGAGCAGTTTTACAGCGGTTCAGCAGACTGGTCGGTGATAACTCAGGTTAAGCAGGCGGTGAAGATTCCTGTTATCGGCAACGGTGACGTTACTGACGCTGCTTCGTGCAGGAAAATGTACAGTGAGACCGGCTGCGACCTTGTTATGACAGGCAGAGGAAGCTACGGTAATCCTTTTATTTTCCGTGAAATTGAAGCAGACCTTAGCGGAGAACCTTTCACGCCGCCGACAGTTGAGGAAAAAATGGAGGTCATGCTGGAGCATATCAGACTAATACTGTCCCTCAGTCAGAAACCGGAGGAGGCTGCTATGCATGAAGCAAGAAAGCACGCCGCATGGTATATGAACGGCTGTTACGGTTCAGCAAAGTTCAGAGCGAGGTGTTATCAGCTGAGCACATATCATGAAGCAGAGCTTCTGGCGGCTGAGTTTGCGGAGCTGCAAAGGAGCAGAGAGGGACTATGAAAAAATTAACGATTGACCTGCACGGAATGACAGCGGCTGAGGCAAGGTCTGCACTGCTGAAAATACTGAAAAGCTGTCCGGCTGATACAGAGGAAATTGAAGTTATTCACGGCTGTCACAGCGGACAGACTTTGCTGAATATGGTCAGGAGCTTTTCCCACCCGAAAATCAGCAGAAAAATACTTGGACTGAACAACGGAATGACCGTATTTGTGCTGAAACAACAGTTAAAATAAGGAAAATTTACCGAGGTTGACGAATTGCACAATTTTTTAGATTAAAATTCGTATGAATGAACAAAAATCATAAATACACAAAGCTGAGGCACTGAAAACGCCTGTATTACGTTGATTTCGGGAGCTTAAATTTTCGCAGGGTTTAAGACTGTCAGTATTTTTGTGCCAGAATGTTACAAAATGTATTTGCAAAAGTAAAATTGATGTGGTATAATATAGTAGATAGCAAGGGAATCATACAGCAGTTCTATGTTTATGGGCGCTTACTCAGCTGAATGGCTGTGGATTTTTCCGGCAGTTAAGGAAATGAAGTTAAAAGTTGAGACTAATTTACAAAATTATTAAGGAATGCTTTTTACATGGATTGGTTTTGTAATTTTCAATTGTGCAATGCGTGCAAAAAATGTCTGGCGGTTTAGCTAATACTCCGAAAACTGTTTAAACCTATTTACTTTTTTTTGTCCCTGATATATAATCAAAATAGAGATAATCCGGGACATTGACCTTTTTATATTCATCTGAAAAGTGTATATTCCGGAATCTGTGCCGGCTGCTGTCGCCTGTGTACATACAGGTACGGCTGTACTCCTTTTTAATATGAAGCTCCTTTGTGCGGAGGATATTACTGTGCTTGCCTCGTACTGCTGAAAATGATAAAATGCTTTATAAGTTTTGTACAAAAAGCGCAAAACCTATTGACTTTGCACAAAAAATGCTCTATAATAAAATTGAGTAAATCGGCTTTTTGATACGTATCCCATGCGGGATTCCGGTATCATCTTTACTTTAAGATATAATTAAAGGGCTGAAGTTCCTTTGTTATATAACAATTTTGAAGAAGGAGGAAAAAGAAATGAAGGCAAAAAAGGTAGTCGTCGGAACGATGACAGCAGCGCTTCTTTCACTTATGGCAAGCTCATTACCGGTTATATTTGCAGCCAGCGACACAGTGCAGATATCCGTTGGCACCGCAACTGTAAATCCGGGAGAGGAGTTTTCTGTGGATGTTTCGTTCGCTGATATTCCGGCAACAGGAATTCAGGGCTGCGATTTCACTGTAAAATACGATAATACGGTTCTTACTGTAGATTCTGTTACCGCTGGTCCTATTACTAAGACAGGAGCAGATTCAAACGATTCTACAGCTTCGCTCGTTCCGGTATTTGACAGTGAGGTGATCAGCAGTGAGGGTGCTATCAATTTAGCATGGACTACTGCTCTTGACTCACAGTACTGGATCAAGAGCGACGGTGTTTTCTGCACCATTAAGGGTACAGTTTCTTCAAGTGCAAAAACTGGTACTGAGTCCAAGCTTGAAGTAACAGCTACTCCACGTAAGATCACAACCAGCGAAGGTGAGGTTACAAATACTGTAATCGGCGCAGGTTATACTGACGGCTCTAAATCTGTAAAATACGCTACTTCTGTTTCAGACGGTGCTGTTATAATCGGTTCTCAGCAGACAACTGCCGGCAATGTTCTCTACGGCGACGCTGACTGCGACGGCAAGGTTGGTATTTCTGACGTTGTTAAGGTTATGATGTACGTTGCAAACAAGACCGGTAATCCGCTTTCAGATCAGGGTTATGACAATGCTGATGTTTACAGCAGAGGCGACGGCGTATTTATCTCAGATGCACTTTCAATTCAGAAGAAGGTCGCTCAGATGATTGACACTCTTCCTGAGTCCTGATGTTCAATTCTGACTATCTGATTTGTCCCTTTACAGAGGAATACAAACCCCTAAAATATTTTTATTAATAGGCTTTGTGCCTAAAGAAAGGAATTAGTACAGATGAAAAAATTAATCTCTGCAGTCACTTCTCTCGCAATGGCTGCAACAATGGTAGCTTCAGTTGCACCTTCTATGGCTATCGCAGCTGATGCTTCTAAGGACTTTTCTGTTCGTGTAATCGATTCTGCTGACGTTACAAAGTCAAGCAGCTCAACAACAGTTGACGTTTCAAGCGGAGACGTTACTCTCCTCTGCGGCTTCTACCTTAAGGAAGGTACTGCAGATACAGGTGCTATCTCCACAAACTTCGGTATCAGTGAGTCATGCCCTGATACATCTGCTATCTCTATAGCTAAGGCTAAGACAGATGCTCCTACATTCTCTGGTAAGATTGATCCTGAGTTCGGTGATTTCATTTCAAACGGTACATCACTCCTTACATACTCTGAGGATCAGTCATCAGCTTACGGTGAGGGCGCTCCTAAGCTTCCTTCATTCACATTCTCATGGGTAGGAACAAAGGAACAGTGGACAGGTGCTGCTTCTGATACATACGCTGCTGCTTACTTCAACGTAACAATCAAGAAGGGTGCTAAATCAGGCGACTACAAGATCGATTTCTATGATTATTTTGCAGACGCTCCTACAAACCTCCAGCCTTACAACCAGGTTGTAACAATGAATCAGCAGATCTATTCTGCACTCGGTTCAGGTCACAGCCCACTTAACATGGAAGGTCTTACAATTACTGTAAAGGGCGGCGATGAGCCTGTAGCAACTACAACAACAACTGCTACAACAACAAAGCCTGCTGAGACAACAACAACTACAAAGGCTCCTGTAACAAGCGATGCTGATATCGAGCTCTTCTACGCTCAGGACGAGTACAAGGTTGCTCCTGGCGAGACAATCGACCTCGATGTTATGATGTCCACTAAGGAAGAACTTGAAGTAAGAGGTATGTACCTCAGCGTTCTCGTTGACGACGGTATTACTCTTAACTCAATCGAATCAAAATCCGCAGCATTCGGCGTTTCTGTTGACACAAGCTGGACAGAAGGCGGCGACACATACCTCAAGGATCCTGACTTTAACGGAAACAAGATTCACGGCGCAGTAGCTGTTGGTCTCGTTGACGGCGAAGGAAATGGTGCTTATGCTAAGACAGAGCGTCGTGTTGAAAGACTCAACGTTACAGCTCCTACAGAGCCTGGCACATACTATGTAAATATGCCTACAACTCAGTTCATGTACAAGGAAATTGACGGCAAGGCTGTATTCTGGACTGTAAACTACACACCTGCTAAGATCGTTGTAGAGGGCGGCGAAGTTACAACTACAACAACTCCTGCAGCAACAACTACTACAACTACAACAACTAAGCCTGTTGCTACAACAACTACAACAGCTATAGAAGAAGGCGACCACCTCCCTGGTGATGCTAACTGCGACGGCAAGGTTAACATTGCTGACGTTGTAAGACTCAACAAGGCTATCGCTGGTAAGGCTGAGCTTTCTGCTCAGGGCAAGATCAACGCTGACGTTGACTACGACGGTGATCAGGACGCTACAGACTCAACTAACATCCTTAAGGCAATCGTTAAGCTCGTAGAGCTCCACATGGATAAGGCTCCTACAGACATTGCTTATTAATTAGTCTGAGACTTAAAATTGAATAGAGTTTTATAAACTCGGAAAGGAAATGCACTGATGAAGAAATTGCTTTCAGCACTTACATCCGCCGTCATGAGCATTACGCTCATGACAAGTGCATTTGCTTCCTCATTCGGTGTTAGTGCTGCCGGTAGTTATACCGTGCAGCCTAATACTGCTATTAGTGAAGCAGCGGATGGTGCTGCAAATAAGAATGCGTCAGATGCTGATATCGAGCTTGGTTACGCTCAGGAGCAGTATGATGTTGCTCCCGGCGAAACAATTGACCTCGATCTTATGATGTCAACTACAGAACAACTTGAAGTCAGAGGTATGTACCTCAGCGTTCTTGTTGACGACGGCATCACTCTTAACTCAATTGAAGGAAAATCAGCAGCATTCGGCGTTTCTGTTGACACAAGCTGGACAGAGGGTGGCTCTACATACCTCAAGGATCCTGATTTCAACGGAAATAAGATTCATGGCGCAATTGCTGTAGGTCTTGTAGACGGCGAAGGTAACGGTGCTTATGCCAAGACTGAACGCCGTGTTGAAAGACTTAATATTACAGCTCCTTCAACACCAGGTACATATTATGTAGATATGCCGACAACTCAGTTCATGTACAAGGAAGTTGACGGCGTAGCTGTATTCTGG
>JAEDLA010000092.1 GCA_016295545.1 Oscillospiraceae bacterium
AAACTCTGTTCAGGTACAGACCGTGTGCCATAGCCGTTCTTCCTGCTTTAAGTCTGTCGCAGGCGGCAAGGATAGACGGAATATCCTCCGGCTGAAAACGTTTTTCGCTGACATCAATAAGAGTTCCAGCCATTATCCTAATCATATTATACAAAAAACCGTTGCCTTTTACAAGCATTATCACAGTATCTCCACATTTTTCTATATCAAAGGAATAAATAGTCCGTACAGCAGTTGAAACATTTGTGCAGTCTGTACAAAAAGACGAGAAATCGTGTGTACCCACAAAGTACGCCGCCGCCTGCCTTGCACGGTCTATGTCAAATTTTCTTCTGTAGTGGAACATCAGGTCGGGAGCAAAGGGATTTTTCGATTCACTGCAGTGCATCTTGTAGATGTACTCCTTTCCCTTGCAGTCAAAGCGTGCGTGGAAGTCCTCGTCAGCCTCCTCACAGCTGAGAACGGATATATCGTCCGGCAGCTCTCCGTTTACGCCTCTTACGAAGTTAAGGCAGGGAATACGGCTGGAAGTCCTGACGTTGAAGCAGAAGCTGTTGGCATGGACACCCGTATCAGTGCGTGAGCAGCCTGTAATAGTCACCGGCTCATTGAGAACCTTTGATATATGCTTCTCCACCGTTGCCTGAACGGTAACAGCATTGTTCTGTCTCTGAAAACCGTGATAATTTGTTCCCCTGTATGCGATAAATACTTTAAGATTCCTCATTTGTTTCCTCGCTGTCAGCCTGTTTATCTGCCGGTTCAGGTTTTTCCGGCTCTGTTTCAGCATCTGCGGAGGATTCAGGCTTGTCACCTCCGGAGCTTTCCGCAGCTGTCTGCGGCTCAGAAGCAGTTTTTTCCTTTTTTCTTTTATCAAGATATACCAGAACTGCGAAAGCAGCTGCACCGGCAGCAGTTCCGCAGCAGCCTGCACTGAAGCCTTCGGGGATATATGAAGCCTTTATGGTATGCTCTCCGGCAGTTACTCTTACGCCGAGCATTGCCCCCATAATGTCAAAGGTCTCAGCTTTTTCGCCGTCAATGTAAATGCTCCAGCCCTTTTCATAAGGCATGGTAAGCATAAGTACACCGTCCTCTAAAGCGTTGACTGTTCCGGTGATTTTTGTATCAGAAAAGCTGGTTATATTAAGCTGTTCATCGGCAAGCTTTTCATAAGCCGCCTCAAAAACTGACTGGTCAAGGGCAAATGCCATAAGCTTATACTCGCCGCTGTCCACATCTGTCTTAGCCTTGACAGTCACCTTAGCAGTTTCACCTGCCTGAACATTACCCATAGGGAAAACTATGGGATAATCGCTTATACCGATATTTGAATCAACCGCTTCCCCGTTGTTTTTAACGCTGACGCTCTCACAGCCGCCGTTTGAAGCATAGCCATAGAGATATCCGCCCTCAACGCCGTCAAAGGTATATGTTGCATAAGCGTTTGTATCTCCGCTTGTTTCCTTTGTGAAATTGTAATTGCCAAAGCTTGTCTTGGAAACATTCAGTCCGTCATAAGATACAAGTGCCACAGGCTGGGGAGAAAAGCAGGGCTGGTCTATTCCGGTACACAGCTTTACTGCCTCATTCTGAAAATCAAAGGGCGAACGGTATCCGGATTCAACGTTCATGTCAAGAATATCTTCATTCACCATATATCCCAGCGAAAGTGGATAATTATTTTTATAGAGACAGCAGTTCTGTGAAGAACCTACAACGCTCAGTGCGGCTTCCTCACTTCTCAGCGTACCGTCTTTGGAAATAATATACCTCAATCCAAGCATAGAATTTACAACAGGTGTTGAGAGCCTGTAGTAATAGCGGTTTCCTGCACCGGAGGCGTAAAGTCCAAGCCGCTGAATAAATCTTGTTACCGACTCGTTGGCAGCTGAGGAGAACTGTGATATACCGTAATAGCCGTAAAGCGAGCTGTCATTGAGAGTATATGTCTTAGTCATCTCAGTGCGGTAAAACAGCGGATTATCCATTTTCTCAGCCTTTTCAAGAAGCTCCTGTACATTATCGTTATTTGAGGGATAGCTCTTGTAATCAGATGTTCCGACAGTTCTCACGCCAAGAGCAGCATTGCTCCACAGCTCACTGATAACAGCTGTCATAATGAAAAGACTGAGAACGGTATTCCTGACCTTATCCTTTTTAAAGGGGAAAATCTTTACGGCAACAAAAATCAGGATAAATGCCGCAGTTATTATCAGGGAGCTTTTCAGCTCCTTTGTTAAAGTGAATTTCTCCTCTCCGCAGGTAACATAATTCAGATAAAAAACAACAATTGGGAAAATCAGCATAAGCGGCAGCTGATACAGCTTTATGCCCTTTTCCATGATAACATCGTATGCCCTGTAAGCCGCCGCTATAAGCACAAAGGAGAAAATAAAGGCAAAACGGTATGGTATCATATTGGTGAAATGGAATCCGTGCCAGATATAGTTCAGCACATTCATGTTGCAGCTTACGGCAATAAGTGCAAGCATGAGGACAGCTGATATCTTTTCTCGCAGCTTTATTCCGGCAGAGAAAAGAAATACGCCCATAAGCACTACTGCAAGCATTCCGCAGGCAAAGTTAGGCAGTCCCTCCTTTGTGGCAGGCTCGCTGTAGGATATGAGATTTGCAAATATATCCGTCCATTTCTCGTAAAAGGTTATATCAGCCGGAAAAACATTGTTTGCACTGTGAGTAAGCTGTAATCCGAAGTATGCCGGAAGAAGCATAAATCCGCCCAGAGCTATTCCGATAACGGCAGAGCGAGCCATTATCCACAGCTTTGCAAAGAAATCCTTTATGCTTCCGGCGTATATTATTACAGCTGCCGCAAACATAAACACAGTGAAAATACAGGTAAAATAGCCGATATAATAGTTTGAAACAAGTGAAACTGCAAGGGCAATGGTAAAGGTCATCCACTTCTTTTCACGGCATACAGCCACAACTCCTGTCATGACAAGAGGGAAAAGAGCAATGGTATCAAACCACATTACATTCCAGTAATAGCCCAGCATATAGCTGCAAAGTGCAAACATTGAGGAGAAAATACAGATAGAAAAGTCCTTTCTCCTGAATGTATACCTGAGAAAACAGCTGAAAAAAGCTCCGCAGAAGCCGATTTTTGCAATAAGGATAAATGTAAGGGCGTCCCTGACGTGCTCCTCATCAAAGAAAACAGAAAAAATATTCAGCGGACTTGCAGCATAATAGGAGATAAGGGAAAGAAAATTCGTTCCCATACCGTTCTGCCATGAATAAAGGAAAGAACCGCCGGTCAGCAGCTTTTCACGGACAACACGGAAAAAGGGATAATACTGATGCCACAGGTCAACTACTAACATCTGCTCATCGCCAAAGGGATGGATTCCCGCTTTTCTGAAAGCAAAGGTCATTATTGCCGCCGGTATCAGAAAGGATATTACAAAGTAAAGCACACCCTTTTCATAGAGTATATCATATAAGCGGTTTTTTTTCAGTTCATTTGTTTTCTTCATTGTTTCTCCTTTGTTTATTCGCATCAGAACAGCTCTGTAATATTAATATTTTTGAGCAATCTGTCTGCCGCAATAATCACACCAAGAAAAATCACGGTAACTGCAAGAGCAGCAAAATCTCTCGGTGCAGCTTTAAGCTGCCGCAGTCTTGTTCTGCCCTCTCCGCCGTTGTAGCAGCGGCACTCCATTGCCGAAGCAAGCTCGTCCGCACGCCTGAAAGCTGAAACAAACAGCGGTATCATAATAGATATCATGTTCTTTACTCTTGCCATAAGCTTTCCGCTGTCAAGCTCTGCTCCCCTTGCTTTCTGAGCCGCCATTATCCTGTCCGTCTCCTCGATAAGAGTAGGGATAAACCTCAGGGCAATGGACATCATCATAGCAAGCTCATGTACAGGGAATTTCAGCTTTTTCAGCGGTGAAAGCAGTCTTTCAATAGCGTCTGTAAGCGTTATGGGCGAGGTGGTATAGGTGAGAAGTGAACTGCCGGAAATAAGCAGTACGATCCTCACTATCATAAACAGGCTTATATTTATTCCGCCGGTAGTTATTTTTATGAATTTCCACTGCCAGCAGACCTCTCCGGAGCTGACGAAAAACAGGTTGAGCAGCGCTGTTATCAGCAGAAAGGGCAGCAGCGGCTTTATGCTTTTGGCGAACATTTTTACAGGTATCTTCGACATAAGCACTGCCATTACCGTAAAAACAGCTCCCAGCACAAGACACCACACGGAATCACCGATAAACAGCATAACGATAAAAATAAGCGTTATTATTATCTTGAAGCGTGGATCAAGCCTGTGTATAAGGCTGTTTCCCGGAAAATACTGACCTATGGTTATATCCTTCAGCAATTCTTATTGTCCTCCCTTTTTTTCAGCTCTTTTACAAGAAGCTCCTTTGCGTAGCCTACGGTATAGACCTCCTTGCCGAAGTCAAGTCCGGACCGCTTCAGACTGCCGAAAACCTTTGTTATCTGCGGCACGTCAAGCCCGATCTTCTCAATTTCCTCAGCTCTGCCGAAAACCTTTTTTGTCTCATCAAAGCAGAACAGCCTTGACTTGTTCATTACAAGTATTTTATCGGCAAAGCCTGCAATATCCTCCATGCTGTGGGAAACTATAAGTATGGTTTTCTTAGTTTTTTTATGGTAATCCTTTATAAGTCCCAGTATTTTGTCACGTCCTGCCGGATCAAGTCCGGCGGTTGGCTCGTCAAGAATAAGTATTCTCGGCTCCATAGCCATAACGCCTGCAATAGCGACACGCCGCTTCTGTCCGCCGGAAAGCTCAAAGGGAGAACGCTCCAGAAGCTCCTCCGAAAGACCTATGCTTTCCGCTGTTTCATGGACTCTGCGGCTGATCTCCTTTTCATCAAGTCCCATATTTTTCGGGCCAAAGGCAATATCCTTGAAAACCGTCTCCTCGAATATCTGATGCTCCGGATACTGGAAAACAAGTCCGACCTTAAAGCGGACATTCCTGATATTCTCTTTTTTCTCCCATATATCCTTGCCGTCAAGGAGAATCCGGCCTGACGTAGGTCTGAGAAGTCCGTTGAAATGCTGGATAAGGGTAGACTTTCCTGAGCCTGTATGTCCCATTACGCCAATCATTTCCCCTTCCTCGATTTCCAGGTCAACGTGATCGACTGCCGTTTTCTCAAAGGGTGTTCCCTGACTGTAGACGTAGGTCAGCTCCTCAGTTTTCAGAATTGCCAATAATATCGCTCCTTGCTTTGCTCATTTATCTAATCAGCTGAATAATTTCAGTATAGCCTCCGTACACTGCTCCTCTGTGATTATCTCCGGGGATATGTCGAAGCCCTCGCATTTCAGCTCCCATGCAAGCTCAGTCACCTGTGGTACGTCAAGTCCGATTTTTTTCAGCATCTCCACCTGTGAAAAAACCTTTTCCGGCGTGCTGTCCATAACGGCTCTGCCTTTGTCCATTACCACAACTCTGCCGCACTGTGCCGCTTCGTCCATATAATGGGTGATAAGGACAATCGTTATGCCATATTCCCTGTTCATTTTCTTTACAGTTGCCATAACCTCCCTGCGTCCCTGAGGATCAAGCATAGCAGTAGGTTCGTCAAGAATTATGCATTTCGGACGCATTGCAATTATTCCTGCAATGGCAACTCTCTGCTTCTGTCCGCCGGAAAGCTGACTGGGAGAATGCATACGATAATCATACATATTCACAGCTTTCAGTGCTTCATCCACACGGCGGCGCATTTCCTCATAGGGTACGCCGAGATTTTCCAGTCCGAAAGCAACGTCCTCCTCCACAATAGAGGAAACTATCTGATTGTCGGGATTCTGAAAAACCATTCCGGCTCTCTGACGAAGCTCAAAAAGCTTTGAATCATCAGCGGTATCAATGCCGTCCACAAGCACCTTTCCGGATGTGGGAACAAGAATGCCGTTAAGATGCTTTGCAAGGGTAGACTTTCCTGAGCCGTTATGTCCCAGTACAGCCACAAATTCACCTGCTTTTATTTTCAGATCAATGCCCCTGAGCACCTCCTGCGGCTTGTCATTTTCGCCCTCTCCGCTTCCGTAGCTGAAACGCAGCTCTTTTATTTCAATGATATACTCATTATTTGCCTTATCCATAAAATCCTTTCATGCATAGGGGGATTAAGTTTATTTTCTGTATATTCAAGGG
>JAEDLA010000093.1 GCA_016295545.1 Oscillospiraceae bacterium
CACCCCCTGCCAAAGGGTTAATAAACCCTTTGGAATCCCACCCCTTGCGGCTTCGCCGCTTTTTATAGATATTTAATTTCCGTTCAAGCAAAACATGATTTGCATGACAGAGCGGCGCAAAAGGAGCGATTAAGTGAAGAAGCAGAATTTTATAAAAGGTTCGATAATATTAATGGCATCAGCTGCTGCGGCGAAGCTTCTGGGAGCACTATTCAAAATCCCTCTGACAAATATGCTGGGAGGGGTTGGCATGAGCTATTTCAGCTGTGCCTACAGCCTTTTCATGCCGGTATACGCACTGACGGTAACGGGACTTTCCACAGCCGTAGCACGAATGACGGCACAGAGCACGGCACTCGGAATGTACGAAAATGCCGCAAGAATAAGGCGCACTGCCCTTTTGCTTTTTTCAGCGGCAGGTATTGCCGGAAGCCTTTTTACATTTCTGACAGCGAAGCCTTTCTGCATTTATGCCGCAGACTGTCCTGAGGCTGCACCTGCTGCTGCAATGATAGCTCCGGCAGTATTTTTCGGCTGTGTTACCGCTGTTGAGCGTGGATATTATGAGGGCAGGAGCAATATGTATCCTACCGCTTTTTCTCAGCTTACAGAGGGAGCGGTCAAGGTGATTGCCGGACTGTTCCTTTGCAGTTATGTTATGGAAAATCCTCAGCAAATCCTGCGATATTTTCCGCAGGGCACGGATATCAGGGCAGTTGCTGCTGCTGCCGGAATTCTTGGAGTAACGCTGTCCTCTGCCGGAGCGGCACTGTTCTTTGTGCTGGTGAGAATTTTTGACAGCAGGCAGCGTCCGGAGGGCGAAAAACACCTGATGAGCCGCCGGAGAATAGCTGCTGAACTCACCTCCACTGCCTTGCCTACAGGGATAAGTGCAGTTGTGACAAATCTGACGGCGCTTATCGATATGGGGACAGTTATCGGCTGTATATCGTACTTTGGCTGTAATGTTAACGTGCCTGAGGACGTTGCTGTAAACGAGATACCGCATTTTATTTACGGTTCCTTTGCCGGAATTGCACTTACAGTTTTTAATCTTGTGCCCTCCGTAACAAATATGCTTGGCAAAGGTATACTTCCCTCAGTGACAGAGGCGTGGGAAAATGGTGACGCCGCTGCACTGAAAAAACGTACAATGCAGGCGCTTCTTACAGCGGCAGTTATTGCAGCTCCGGCAGCCTGCGGAATGGCAGCACTTTCCGGTGACATTCTTCATTTCCTTTTCCCGAAGCAGAATGCCGAAGCTGAGGTCTGTATCAATGCTCTGAGGTGGCTTATGCCCGGAATGATATGCCTTTGTGTATCTTTTCCGCTGTTCAGTATGCTTCAGGCTATCGGAAAAGCCTCTGCCCCACTGAAAATAATGATTGGCGGAGCAGTTGTGAAGCTTGCCGGAAATCTGCTTCTTATACCCTTTGCAGGAGTTGACGGGGCAGCCATTTCCACATCAGTCTGCTATTTTGCCATACTTGCTGCCGCAATAGTCGTATACGTCCGTGAATCTGGCATAACCATAGATATAAAGCCTTTTGCTGCCGTTTTTTATTCTGCGGCAATGTGCGGAGCTTCTGCGTTCCTTACATCGGAGCTTCTGAGAACACAGGGAATGGGTAGATTAATGGTGCTTTCCGTGTCCACAGCTGCCGGAGCAGTTGTTTATACAGCAGCACTTATTGCCACAGGTGGAACTGCTGCCGGCTATCTTGGAATAAGCTGCGGAAAAATAAAGACCTGTCCCCATGAAAAAATGAGGACAGGGGTTTAAATGTTATAGACTGTTCGTGCTCAGGCGGTAAACATTCCGTCCGGAGCAGCAACGATATCGGACTCCTTAACGTCACACAAAATAACATTTGTACGGTCATCGTCCTTACCTGTGGGGAAGAATCCGACAGTAAAGCTGTTAACGTTCTGGTCAACTAAAAAGCCTATATATCCGTTAAATTCACTTCCGGCTTCAATGCTTAAAAGCTGCTGATAGCCTGTCATGGCACGCTTTGCGTAGATGTCGGCACGGATATCGGGGAGAACTTCGGTTTCATCGCTTAAAACGAGGTAGAAGTTTTTCAGACCGCTCAGCTCCATAGCTTTATCAGAGGTGTTTTTGATAGTAACGTCGAGGTAGATATACTTCTGACCGTCCTGAATTCTGCCGGAATCAATAACTCTGTTAAGCTTGTAGGGAGTTTCGTTGATGTCCGTGTCCTCATTCATGCTTACATTAACCTTTTCCTTACCAACGTCCGGAAGAGCAGCGTATCCTGTACCCTCAAGGCTGATTTCTGGTTCACTTGTCTCTCCGCTGCAGCCGAAAACGGGAGTTAAAGCAAGAACTGCGGTTAAAAGCAGGGCTGATATTTTAAATTTTTTCATTATAAGATCCTCCTGAAGATTATACACTGTTCATAGTATACCATAACCGGACGTGAAAAGTCAAGGAGATTTTTCTGGAATCTGTGAAAAACAGCAGTCCGTTCCCTTTCTGCAAAATTTAAATAAATAAACCCGTGATTTCTATTGACAGCAGTTTGAAAAAAGTGTATAATAATTATATTGTATTAATTGCAGAATATTACTCAGGCAGTATATGCAGCTTTGTTTTAAGTCATTAAAATGACGTCCGGCTCTGGTTCAGGCGGTTTGAGCTTTATTCCCCTTTTTGCAAAGGGAATATTTTTAGCTCCGCTGCTTTGTACAGTGCGGCTTTTTTGTGTGTTTGAAAGCGGCTGTCACGGACGTTTTACTATGGATATAACTGCTCAGCAGCACTGTTATATCAATACTAAACCAGAAATGAAAATGGACGTGCCTGCGTCCGGCTTGTTTTTCGGGCTCCCGTGTATTCTGATATATACGGCTGCTCTTAATTGCTATATATGAAAAATGAATAAAATAATGCGGCATCTACCGCCTTTGAAGTAATAATTAGATTTATGATACAAATAATTATTATTTTTGAAAAGGAGGTAATGCACTGTATGAATCCGATTTTAGCCGTTGTTTTAATTATTGTTGCTTTAGCAGCCGGTGCTGCTATTGGCGGCCTCATCGCTTATAAAAAAGGCGTGGATGAGGGTATTGAACGTCGTAAACAGCAGGCTGAGGCACTGATAGGTTCCGCCGAAAAAGAGGCAGAACGTATTCTGAGTGATGCTGATAAGGACGCTGAATCAAAAAAGAAAGGCGCTCTTATTGAGGCTAAGGACGAGATCCATAAGCTCCGCTCAGAGGCTGATAAGGAAATCAAGGACCGCAGAGCAGACCTGTCACGTCAGGAAAGACGTGTTCAGCAGAAAGAAGAAAATCTTGACAGAAAAACCGATAATCTGGAGAAAAAGGAAGACTCACTCAATCAGAAGATAAAATCTGCTGAGGAAAAGCTCAAGGAAGCTGAGTCCATTAAAAAGAGCCAGATGGATATTCTCGAAAGAATCTCTGAATTTACAAAGGATCAGGCTAAGGAGTATATAATCTCCAAGCTTGAGGACGACCTCGTTCACGAAAAGGCTGTCAAGGTTGCCGCCTATGAGCAGCAGATAAAGGACGAGTGTCAGGAAAAGGCAAGAAACTATGTCTCCCTTGCCATTGCAAAGGTTGCGGCAGACCAGGTGTCCGAAGCCGCTGTCTCCGTTGTGCCGCTGCCTAATGATGAAATGAAGGGTAGAATTATCGGCAGAGAGGGACGTAATATCAGAACTCTTGAAACGCTTACCGGTGTTGACCTTATTATCGACGATACGCCGGAGGCTATAACTCTTTCCTGCTTTGACCAGATAAGACGTGAGGTCGCAAGAATCGCCCTTGAAAAGCTTATCGCCGACGGCAGGATTCACCCCACCCGCATTGAAGAAATGGTCGACAAGGCTCGCCGTGAAGTCGAGTACAAGATCAAGCAGGAGGGTGAACGTGCAATTATTGAAACTAATGTTCACGGAATTAATCACGAGCTTGTCAAGCTTATAGGCAGACTTAGATTCCGTACAAGCTATCGCCAGAACGTTCTCGACCACTCTATCGAGGTCGCTCAGCTTGCAGGAGTGCTTGCTTCTGAGCTTGGTGTTGATGCAAATATGGCAAGACGTGCAGGACTGCTTCATGATATCGGTAAGGCTCTTACATCTGAGATTGAAGGCTCCCACGTTCAGATAGGTGTTGACGTCTGCAAGAAGTATAATGAGAACCCTGTTATCATTCATGCTATCGAAGCTCACCATAATGACGTTGAGCCTAAAACTGTTATCGCCTGCATCGTTCAGGCTGCTGACGCTATCTCAGCAGCAAGACCGGCTGCACGAAGCGAGAACTACGAGAGCTACATCAAGCGTCTCCAGAAGCTGGAGGAGATTTGCAACTCCTATGAGGGCGTTGAAAAGTGCTATGCTGTTCAGGCAGGCCGTGAGGTAAGAATCATGGTCGTTCCTGAAATTATCAACGATGAGAAAATGGTTCTTGTTGCAAGACAGATCTCACAGCAGATTGAAAATGAGATGGATTATCCCGGACAGATAAAGGTAAATCTTATTCGTGAGAGCCGTGTGACTGATTACGCAAAATAACCCGATTATTCATAATGCGGACGAAAAAACGTCCGCATTTTTGTTATCTTATATGGAAAGGTAATTGATTATGGCAAAACAGCTGTTCAAGACAACAGAAAAATCAAATTTCATTCTGAACATGACCGAAGAAACTTACTCCGGACTTGCTTCAAAGGCACTTGTACTTATGTGCCTGATAGTTTCTCTGTTTACACTTCCCTCCGAGTTTTCCGATGAAATAGGCTATTCCTTAGTTTCCGGCGGACTTGCTGTGGCAGGAGTTATCTGCATGATACTTGCTCTGATAGCGGTCATGAAAAAATATGTTGACAAAAAAATGCTTTTTCCGATATGTGCTTTCGGATTCATGCTTGTGTGGGGGCTTTTTTCTCTCATTGATTCCTATGACAAAAATGTGTCATTCTACGGCTTTAACGGCAGAGGTGAGGGACTCCTTGCACTGATATTTTACTTCGGCTTCTTCATTACAGGTCTTACACTCAAACGTGAAAAGGCACTGGATACGTTTATAAACGGCATTATCGCTGCAGGAATACTTAACTCAGTGTGGGGACTGATGCAGGTGTTCATTCCTCAGATTCCCTGCAATTACCGCCATGTAGTTGGTGTATCTGATGATATCAACGCAGCCTCCGGACTTGCACAGTCGCCTATTTTCCTTGCAATGCTGCTGAGCTTGTCACTTACCGCCGCAATTCTCAGGTTTGTTATGAGCGGCAGCAAAAAACAGCGTATTTTCGGACTGTGCTGTTCTGCTGTATTCGCCTTTGTTATGATGTTCACTTATTCCGTTGTGGGAATTTTCGGCGCTGTATTTGCAGTCATTGCCGCTGCTGCCGCTGTTTTCATTACAAAAGCTCCAAAAATCAGACTTGCCGGAATCGGCGCAGTTATTCTTCCGGCAGCTTTAGCTGTTGGACTTGCAGCCGGAGGAATAGTCGGAGACCGCAATGCATACAAGCTCAGTGACGGTTCTATTATGTGGATGGACTCCTTTAACAGACTGTCCTCCAGCGGTATTTATACGGATAAAGCTGTTGATATTAAGGACAGCTATGACGTGTATTACTTCCTGAACACAAAAACCAAGGATATAATCAGTGACTATCCGCTTTTTGGAACAGGTCCTGAAAATCTTGTTTATCCCCAGCTGTATGCAAGTGCTGAGATTGAGAAAAATTTCAATACTTTTGATAAAAACTATAACGAATACCTTTATACAGCTGCTACACGAGGTGTTCCCTCGCTTATCGCTTTTGCAGCAATACTTCTGTCACTTATAATAATCGGCTGGAAAAAGCTGAAAAACGGACAGAAAGGTGCTTCGTCAGCTACTCTTTTTGCCCTTATGATATGCGGTGTACTGCTTTTCTTTATCGGTAACAGCAACATTGTATTCTCCCCGATATTCTGGGCAGCAGCCGGAGCTTCCTGTGCTTCGCTTAATAAGAGCGGAAAGGGCGGAACAGCTGGGAAAAACTATTAATGCGATAAAAAATATCTATAAAAAGCGGCGAAGCCGCACGGGGGATTCCAAAGGGTTTATTAA
>JAEDLA010000094.1 GCA_016295545.1 Oscillospiraceae bacterium
GTCCCCTTAAAATCCCCTGCCAAAGGGACATTGTCCCTTTGGAATCCCCCGTCTCCTCTGTATATACCCCATAAAGGGGTATATACAGAGGAGGAGAGGTTCAGAGAAACATTCCCCAATAGCAAAATATAGGGAATAGCGTCCCCTTAATACTGTCAGACAAGTAATAAATGATTTCCGTGTGATATGTGAAAAATACCTCCCTCTGGTCAATTCCGGAGGGAGGTGTTTTTGCTGATACAGTTCATATATGTTGTTGAATAAAAACCGTATCAATATAAAAGGAGGTTGTGTGTTTACCTGAATTTCGTTAGTTTTTCTCGCTGATATAGATAGAAATGCGGTTCTGTATCATTTTTGCAGCTTCCTCAGCAGTTTTGTCTCCGGCGAAAAAGGCTTTTATTTCCTCATCTATAACTTCCTGGATATGAACGTCATAGCCGCCTGAAACCTTAGTAATACCCTTGATATAGTCTGAGATGGTATCCCTTTCTTCCTGTGTAAGAGGAGGTATTTTAATTTCATTATTTCCTATATAAACACCGTTGTCGTATTCTACCTTTTCACCGTTTTCGTCCAAATAGTAAGGTCTGCTCATGCTCTCATCAGCCATTTTTTCAAATGAAGCCGAAGTAACGGGAATTCCGCCGTAGTTTGTTAATAATTCATTCTGAGATTCTTCTGTATAGAATGTGCGGATAAATTCCCATGCAGCGTCCTTGCAGCCTGAATCACTGAGAATAGCCATATTGTAATTGAATGAGAGGAATGCTCCCTGACCGTCTGAGGAGGGTGAACCTACGAAAGTAATTTCATCACCAAAATAACCATATCTTTTCTCACCGTATGCGGAAAACATACTGATGTACATATTATCAAGGAGAGCCTTGTCGTTCTTGCATTCCATTTCCACATCAGTCCAGTACTGATTCATTTCATCATCAGTCATATTTTCCATCATAGTGTTATAAGCGTCCTCATCTGCAGGTTCAAAGGTATCGCAGAATTCAAGGAACTTTATAAATTCCGGAGAATCAAAGGAACAGGAGCCATTTTCAAAATCAATGAAATCAGACATCATTGTATACCAGAAATAGCTGAAAACCTGATTTTTGTTGTTTTCGCCTTTCAGGAGCTTCATTCCCTCAGGAAGATTATTGTATGTTTCAATCATGTCGTCAAAGGTCCAGTTTTCCTTGTCGGCAAATTTTGTTTTTGCTATCAGGGTATTTACAGTAAATGAGGGAGACATGGAATAAAGCTTGCCGTCATTTTCCAGTGCTTCAAGGATATTGGGCAGGAATTTATCCTTTGTAACCTCGCTGTCCTTTTCCATGAACGGATAAAGGTCGGCAAAAACGCCCTTTGATGCAAGACTGTTGATAACGCTGTTTTCATATATGCAGATAATGTCGGGAGCCTTTCCGGAGATAATATCGTTTTTCAGCTGGTCAGCGGAAGTATTGTCATATTTCTCCGTTTCCTCGTTATAATCGTCATATTCGGAGTAATCCTTTATCTTTATCCTGTATTTATCGTTGGACTTGTTGAATTCGGTGATTTTCTCAGTTATCTGACTGTCGCTCCACATAAGACCAATGGTAATAACCATAGTATCGGAAAGCTCCTCTGCAGCACGTCTTGTAAGGCGGCTGAGCTTAACTGAATTATAGTCCCCGCCACGCTCAAAAATAATGAAATCTCCGTTGTCAAGACCTAATACAGAGCTTATATTGCTGCCGTCAATATCTGAATCTATCCAGTTAACTATCTCCTCATAGGTTCCGTCCTCTTTAATACCGAAAATGCCGTTATTAGTGGGAAGGAATACGATGTAGTCGCCTGTTCCGCCGATAATGCCGCCGATTGTATAGCTGTTGTTGTTATCAATGACAGTATCTGTCTTTTCAAGAGTTTTCTTCTCTGTATCAACAATGTAGAAGCCCTGGCCTTCGTTATTATAGGCTGTGCAGACGATTTTTCCTGAGCTGTCCTTGCCTAATCCGTCTATCCAGTTAATATCATCACTTTTGATCTGGTCGCCTATAGAGCCGTCAGCATTCAGTATTACAAGTGATTCTGAGTTTCCGTTTATACGTGCAAGTATCTGATCCTCTCCGCAGCAGATAATGCCGCTGATATAGATGCCATAGTCGCTTTCGATTGCCTTGTCAAGGTTCTTTATCTCGTTTTTTGAGATCTGCTTTCCCTCTGAATCAAGCTTATAGATAGTATAGGTGCTTTCAGCCGCAGCCTCATAAGCTTCATAATCAAAGTTTTCGTAGTCAAAATCAGGATCGTCCCAGTTCGGTTCCTCCATATCACCGTGAGTTGTTGATGTCAGCAGTGCATACAGTGTACCGTCGTCAGCCGGAGCAAAAATAAAGGAATTCTGCGCATTTGTGTTAAGGTCAAGCTCAGCGTCTATTTTTGTGTAATCTGTAAATTCCAGATCGGTGGAGTAAAGCACAGTGTCATAATTCTCATCATAGCAGGAAAGTATTACCTTTTCGCAGTCTTTGAGGTATGTTGCACCCTGAATATCAGCAACATTTTCAGGTGCAGTTAGTTCTACTGACTTATAGGAGTTGGTAAGTACCATATCAGCAGTCTGAGGTGTTTTAGTTTTTTCCTTGCCGCAGGAAAATGCGCAGCTCATACAGAGCACGATTGCCGCTGCCATTGCAGCTATTTTTTTAAGTTTTTTCATAACAGATGTTCCTTTCTTATAAATAATTAATGTATCGATTAAAATAATATATAAGCGGTGAAGTAACAGCCGGCTTCTCCATACATTTCTCAGTCAATGTCAGTATCAGGTTCAGGCTCGGGAAGCCCCTCATACTCACCGGAAAGCACCGTCTGCGAAGCTGCACTGGTGCTGTCGGAGCTTGTGGAGGGCTTGACAGTGTTGCAGGACGTCATAGCTGAGCACAGGGCAAATACCGCAGCCATGCGCATATATTTATTAACTCTTTTGTTCATTTGTGCTCCTTTTGGCTGATTTACGGGCAAATTTATTTTTTATCTGTATAAGTGCCTGTTTAAGGCGGTCTCTGTTTTGCTTCAGCGCCCTGAATCCCCGTATTATCAGCCAAATCAGGGTTGTTGCGGGAATTATGTATAATAATCTTCTGAAAAGGTACAGTACTGAAAGCCGGAACTCAACAATGCGTGAGGCGTTTTCCCAGAAAGGAAATGCAACAGCCGTTTTACGCACTCCCGACATCGAAAGCTTCTTTGCGGCTTTTACCCTTTTTTCAGTGGAAAACCTGCCGTTATTCTGTATTATCTCAATATCATCGCTGTAGGATTCCATAAGCTCCTTTACAGAGCTGAGAGCATAGCTTTTCACCGGATCGGGCATAAGTATTTCGTAGCAGGTTATTCTGCTGAAATCCCCTGACGTGCCGGCAAGTCCTCCTGTATCAGGCAGGTTATTGACAAAATCTCCCGAACCGCCGCACAGTACAGTTGCTGCATCATAGGATATATAGGCACGGGGCAGCTCTCCGGCACATTTTTGTTCCTCTTTCGTCTGCGGAGTTTCAATAACGCCGGATATGTAGAACTGCGTACCGTTTATATTCAGCTTCATTCCGGAAATCTCACAGGAGCCGTAAAGCTCCCACGCAAGGGAACGGTCAATAACTGCGCCGTCCTGCATAACATCATCATCGGAGAAGAACGAGCCGTCCAGCAGCCGGAAATCGTGTATAAGGAAAAAATCTCCCCCCACAGCAGTAAGCTCAGCTTCGGACTGACCGGTTAAGTCCCCTTTGACCTGCATACTGCCAAGTCTTGCACTGTATGCGTCAGGACAGAGCTTTTTTCCCTCCTCAGGGGCAATTGAGACTGTCTGCAGCGCACTGAGCACGCCTGAACGGACTGCACCGAGACTGTCCGATGAAAACGCCGAATTTTCCGGCAGAAAACAGCTTATCTGAGCGTAGTCTGTTTTATCGTCGCCGTTCTGCCAGCGTTCTGCGGCATTGTTATAGCTCTGGGATTTTGCTGCCGAAGCACCAACAGCTGTAATGACAACAGCTCCGGCGACACACAGCAGATTTACGGCGGCAAGCACGGCTGACCTTTTTTTGATTCTGAAATTCATAGCCGTCACCTGCACTTAATCCTTCATTCGCACCTGATCGTTAGGCTTTACCGGAGCGCTTGCCGCAGTGATAACGTAGTCACTCATGGAAATATCACCTGAAACTGCACTTGATGTCTCGTCAGATGCAAGCACCTCAACATTAACTCTTTCAGCAAAATAGCGGTTGCCGAGAGGTGAGCTTTTTGACCTTACAGTGAGAACGAATTTTCCGTTTTTGTCCTCGTAAACAGCACTTTTCGGAACTATAACGTCATAATTTCCGCTGCCGCAGGGGATAGAAAGGTCTATATTTGTTCCGGAATCCACATCACCTGTAACATCAAACACAAGAATCCTGTTTTTTGAGCCGCTAATAGTATCATTCTTTATCTCCGCAAGAACAGCCTTGATTTCACCGCCCCAGTTGTTGACAACTTCTGCTTCTGTACCGACCTTGACTTTTTTAGCCTTTTCGCCGTCAACAGTTATCTGTACTCTGTATCCCTCAGAGGAAATATCGATAACTGCCAAAGGCTCCTCCGGAACAGTAGTGTCCCCCGGCTTAATATTGACAGATGCCACGATTCCGCTGTATTCGGACTTTATCTCAGTAGTCTCACACTCTTTTTTCAGCTTCTCCACAACAGCTTTCTGCTTTTCAACTTCGGCTTTTTTTGCTTCAATATCAAGATTTGATATCTGTGAGGTAATGTTGTTTTCCTTTTTCGTTTTTTCAAGAGCTATTACAAGCTCCTCAAGGGCACGCTGCTTTGCGTCTATATCAGCGTTAAGCTCATCAAGAGTCATGGCTGCTCCGCCGTCCGCCTGACTGCTTTCATAGGCAGTAATCTCCGCAGAAAGGCTGTTTATCTCCTGATTCACATTCATCATCTGATTTACAAGGCTGTCACGGATAGTGCTTTTTTCGGCTTCATAGGCACTTTTTGCGCTGTCACGCTGAGCCGCCTTTGAATCTGCATCAGCTTTTGCGGCAGAAGCGTCCCTGCCCTCTGAGATAAGCTGACTGTAAAGCTGGAATGCCGCATTATAATCAGCTTCTGCGGCAACAACACTGCTGTAGAGTACGGGAAGATTTCCTGTGTATTCAACAGCTGCACTGGCATAGTCATCTGTATCGATTGCAGCAACAGTTGACTGCAGTTTTGCCTGTTCATCGGTTTTCTGCTGTAATACAGCCTTATTCTGATTGTAACGTTCAAGAGCCGCCTGTGCCGAGCCCTGATTTTCCGCAGCGCTGTTTCTTTTTGCAATTGCTGCATTAAGGTCAGCCTGAGCGTTTTTTATTGCCTGATTTTCCGAAGAATAGTCCGCCGGCAGTACAAGAAGTGACTTCTGATAATCAAGCTCCAGTGCTGAAAGGGCATTTTCTGCTTCGGTAAGCTCCGGACTCTCCCCTGTTCCTACAGTAAAGAGGACAGTGCCCTTTTCAATCTCCTGCCCTGTTTTTATGCAGATTTTGTCGATAATTTTGCTGCCGTCTGTTTTTACTTCATAGCTCTGATTTGATTCAGCCATTCCGCTGCCCCTTATCCTTTCGGTAAGCTTTCCCGATGTGGCGCATTCCGTGGATATTTCCGCAAGAGATTTATTCATGATAGTGTTGGAAAAAAAGGTCAGCACCAGCAGAACTGCAAGAAATATTATGAGAATCGTCTTGATTATCTCTCTTTTACGGCTTATCATTGCTGCGGAACTTTTTTCTGCGTTAACTTCCTCAGCTTTGTTTTTTTCTGTATTTTCATTCATATCATAAGTCTCCTTTAACCTTTAATTCCGCCGGAATATGTGATTCCCTCAACGAGGTAATCCTCGCCGTAGAGGAACATAAGTATTGACGGTACCATGTAAACAACTCCCACTGCAAAGGCAAGTCCCACATCGCCGGTATTTATCTGTGACAGGAAAACCGAAAGAGGATGCTTGTCGGCGTCCTTTATGAGAACCAGCGGCTGCTCCACCATGTTCCAGTAGTCAATAAATACAAGCATGAATATGGATACAAGG
>JAEDLA010000095.1 GCA_016295545.1 Oscillospiraceae bacterium
CTTAATATTCTGCTATGCCGCTTCAAAAAAACGGCTTTTGTGAGTCAAACCAAATTTAAGAAAAATGTAGTTTTTTGTGAGGCAGGCTCAGGTCTGCTTTTTTATTTTATCACATATCCGGAATATTTTCAATAAGCCTGATTCAGAAACTTGTACAATAAATATCAGTATGCTATAATTATAGCGTTACTTTGAACTGCTGTTTTTCGTCATTATTGGTGAGAGGGAATAAAGGAGGGGATCTAATGGAAGATACTCATATTATAGAGCTGTACTGGCAGAGGAATGAAATGGCAATAAAGGAAAGCAAAACAAAATATGGCGCATATTGCGGTACGATTGCCGGAAATATACTTCACTCGGCAGAAGATACAGAAGAATGTGTAAATGATACATGGCTTCATGCGTGGAATTCTATCCCTCCTGAGAAGCCTTGCAGATTATCAGTCTTTTTAGGCAGAATAACACGTAATCTTGCCATAGACAGGTATCGCAGGAATAAATCTCAGAAACACGGCGGAGGGCAGGCTGCTCTTTGCATTGATGAATTAAGCGAATGTATCGGAGAAAATTCCCCTGTTGAGGACAGAGCGGCTCTGAATGAGCTTCTTAATATATTTCTGAGTAGTCTGCCTGAAAAGAACAGGAATATCTTTCTGCTCAGGTACTGGTATTTTATTCCTGTCAGAGATATTGCACGCCGCTGCGGCATGACAGAGGGTGCAGTAAAGATGATTTTGCAGCGTGTTCGCAGCAAGCTGAAAGAATATCTGGAAAAGGAAGGTGTTGGCATATGAAAAACAAGGACATTCTTCTTGACGTTATCGGTGATACCGATGAAAAGCTTATCCCTGAGCTTTCTGCTGAAAGAAAAAAGAGCCGTATTATAAAATGGTCTGTATTCGGCGGCGGTATATGTGCTGCTGCTGTTATTGCCTGCGCAGTTATGCTGTCATCTGGTCAGAAGCAAATGAGCTATAAATCACTTTACGGTGATTTGCCGCATACTGCGCAGTTCGGTACTAAGTCGGGCAGCGAGAAAATTGATTCGGAAGTTATGTACGGCGGTATGGGATTTGAGGGACTTATGGCTTATGATATTTCCGAGCTTGCTGTTCCCAATCCATGCAGTCCTGAAGATGTGCCGGAAGCTCTGCCTGTATATCGTAATCTTTCATACGAAAATGATTATCTTACATCTGATGATGTAAAAGAAATTGCGGAAAACACTGCCGCCGCCCTGAATAAAACGATTACCGAAAAAAAATCAGAATATGAGTTTAAATGTGATGATTCCACAAGTATTAGTGTTTACGGCAATGGAATGATAGGCATTTTATTCGGGAAAGCCGTTGCTGTTCCCCCTGAATACAAATTTACCTATGGAGATACTTCACCGGCTGAAGCCGAGAAAGTACTGTCATATTTTTCAGAGCAATATGCCGCACTTCTGCAATATGATGAGCCTGTATGCTATTCATTCGCTGACCGTTTATACTCCGGCGAAGAAATTCGCTCCTATTACGTGTATAATAAATCAGAAGATATTGTCAGTGATATTCTGAATTTCAGCTTTTCTCATGCACTTTTTAGTCCTGATGACAGCGGAGATCTGATGTGTATATGGCTTACAAATTCATACTGTTCATCTGAATATGCCGGAGATTATCCTGTGATAACAGCTGATGAAGCAGCTGAACTGCTTCTGTCAGGGAGCTATTACAGCTCCGTTCCGGCTGATTATCTTCCCGGCGGCACTATTTCTGCTGAGGATATTGCAAGAACAGACATCATTTACAGAACCGGCAGAGAAGAGTATTATCAGCCATATTATCGCTTTTATGTTGAGCTTGATAACGAAGCATTCAATATGGCGGATAATCTGAAAAATTTCGGTATATTCTATGTTCCTGCGATAGAATCAGAGTATCTCAGCGATTTCAGTCCGGGAGTTTCGTTCAACTGACAACAGAAAATCTTTCTCATCGGCTCACGGAATGCTCTGTGAGCCTTTTGCTTATTATTGAGTGATGATATCTCCTTGAAAAATCACACTATTTCACAAACAGACTTAAATGCGGAAAAAATTTCTTAAATTTTGGCTGTTTATATTGCAAATTTTCTCTTAATGTAGTATAATATTATAAATGTGATATCAGGTCACCTCTGAAACCCACCGGCAAAAGCCGTAGCACCTCATTGGTCTGCTTTTTCTGTAATATTTCCGCAGGAAGTACCTGCATATCTGAGATACTATGGCTTTTAGAGGTGACCTGCAGATAGAATAACCGGAGGTTTATTATGTGTGGAATAGTTGGATTCACAAACACCATTAACGACTCAAACGTTGTCATCGGCAGAATGATGGACAGGATAAGGCACAGAGGTCCCGATGCGGAGGGAAAATATGTGGACGGTGATATAGCTCTCGGTCACCGCAGACTGAGTATCATTGACGTAAGCTCTCAGGGAGACCAGCCGATTTTCAACGAGGACGGTTCATTAGTTCTTGTTTTCAACGGCGAGATTTATAATTTTCAGGAAATTCGTGAAAAGCTTGTTGCCGCCGGTCATATTTTTAAAACAAAAACTGACTCCGAAGTCCTTATTCACGGCTATGAGGAGTACGGCGAAAAGCTTCTTGACAAGCTCAGGGGAATGTTCGCCTTTGTTATCTGGGACAAAAATAAAAAGGAGCTTTTCGGTGCAAGGGATTTCTTCGGTATCAAGCCTCTTTACTACGCTCAGATGAACAATACATTCATGTTCGGCTCAGAGATAAAAAGCTTTCTTGATCACCCTGATTTTAAAAAGGAGCTTAACGAAAGAGTTCTTGAAAATTACCTGACATTCCAGTATTCTCCTACAGAGGAGACATTTTTCAGGAATGTGTATAAGCTTCCTCCGGCTCACTATTTCAGGCTCAGCGGCGGAAAACTGGAGATAAAACGCTTCTGGGACGTACATTTCTCACCCGATGAGAAGCCTGACCTTAACGAGTGGGTAAACAGGATATCCGATACATTTCATGATTCAGTCAAAGCTCATAAAATTGCCGATGTTGAGGTAGGCTCATTCCTTTCAAGCGGTGTGGATTCAAGCTATGTTGCCGCAATTGCCGACGTTGACAAGACCTTTACCGTAGGATTCGGCAAGGACGAGAAGTATAACGAAATAGGCTGGGCAAAGGAGTTTTCAAAAGCTATCGGCAAGGAAAACAACAGCAAGGTGATTTCCGGAGAGGAATACTGGGACAGTCTTGCAAAGATACAGTATCACATGGATGAGCCGCTTGCTGATCCAGCCGCAGTTGCCCTGTATTTTGTATGCAATATAGCTTCTGAGAAGCTGAAAGTCGTTCTTTCAGGCGAGGGAGCTGACGAGATATTCGGCGGCTATAACGTTTACAGCGAGCCGGGGGCTACTGCCTATGACAGACTTCCCGCATCTCTGAGAAAAGGGATAGGCAGTATTGCCGGAAAGCTTCCTGCAAAGAGAGGTGTGAATTTCTTTGTCCGCAAGGGAAAAACTCTTGAGGAGAGATTTATCGGCAACGCCTATATGTTCACTCCTGAGGACAGAAAGAAGATACTGAAAATAACGACCGACGCTCCTGAGCCGCTGGCAATTACACAGCCTTTCTACAATAATGTCAGCTCTATGGACGATGTTACAAAAATGCAGTATCTTGATCTTCACCTGTGGATGGCAGGAGATATTCTCCTGAAAGCTGACAAAATGAGTATGGCTAATTCTCTGGAGCTTCGTGTACCGTTCCTTGACAAGGAGGTCATGGCGCTGGCTGAGAGGATTCCTGTACGCTACAGGGTTACACGCAAAGAGGTAACTGATGAGCATACAAAATATGTGACAAAATATGCAATGCGCCTTGCGGCTAAAAAGGATACTCCCGAGCAGACAGCAAAAACAGCTGCCAAAAAGAAGCTTGGATTCCCTGTGCCTATCCGTGTATGGCTTAAAGAGGATAAATATTATAATATCGTCCGCAGTGCATTTGAAAGCGAAAGCAGTAAGAAATTCTTCAATACAGCTCCGCTTATCAGACTGCTTGACGACCATAAAGAGGGAAAAGCTGACAACAGCCGTAAAATATGGACAGTTTTCATTTTCCTTGTGTGGTATAAGGTCTACTTTGAAAATAATGGAGAGTATTAACAGCTTATGGCAAGTATCATAACATATAAATATATCAAG
This sequence comes from Oscillospiraceae bacterium, assembly GCA_016295545.1. Lineage (GTDB taxonomy): Bacteria > Bacillota > Clostridia > Oscillospirales > Ruminococcaceae > Ruminococcus. Next base: position 4,216 of record JAEDLA010000095.1, read on the forward strand.
CAGAATCCCGATATTATGGAGTATATCCGCCGTGCCGACAAGGCACTTGAAGCGCAGGGCTACACGGAGCATTCCTTTGCTCACGTTGAGAGAGTTGCTCATGTTTCAAGCATGATCCTTGAAACTCTCGGCTTCGATGAAAGGACAGTTGAGCTTGCACGCATTGCCGGAATCATGCACGACATAGGCAATGTTATAAACCGTGTTGACCATGCTCAGAGCGGTGCTGTAATGGCATTCCGTCTGCTGGACAATCTGAGTATGCCTGCCGCAGAAATATGCTCGATAATCTCGGCAATAGGCAATCACGACGAGGGTACAGGACTTCCCCTTGATCCGATTTCGGCAGCTCTGATAATCGGCGACAAAACTGATGTCAGAAGAAGCCGTGTCCGCAATACCGATATGCTTACCTTTGATATCCATGACCGTGTAAATTATGCGGTTGAAGTCTCAAAGGTTGAGATAAACGAGGAAAAGACTTCCATAATACTTAATTTGCAGATAGATACGGGAATGTCCTCTGTACTGGAATATTTTGAAATATTCCTTGACAGAATGCTTTTATGCAAGAGAGCAAGCCAGTTCTTAGGACTGACATTTGAAATGATTATTAACGGAGGCAGAGTTCTCTGAATTCTGCTTCCGGAAAAATATACCGGAGGTTAAATTATTATGCATTCAGAATATCAGCATCTTATCGACCTTAACGACTATTCACCTGCATGGTGGGAGGGCATTGTAAATCTTGGCGTCAGAATCAGGAATAATCCTGCCGAGTTTGCCCATGAGTGCGAGGGAAAAATAATGGCTACCCTTTTTTATGAGCCGTCCACACGTACACAAATGTCTTTCCAGACAGCCATGCTGCGTCTCGGCGGAAGAATAATAGGCTTTGACAATCCGTCAAATTCATCGGTGTCAAAGGGAGAGACGCTGAAAGATACAACAAAGATAGTCAGCAGCTATGCCGATATTCTTGTTATACGCCACCCTGTTTCAGGGGCTGCAAAGGCGGCTGCACTTACTGCCGGCTGTCCTGTGGTAAATGCCGGAGACGGCGGACATCTTCACCCCACTCAGACCTTGACGGATATGCTTACTCTGAAAATCGAAAAGGGCAGACTGTCAGACCTGACTATCGGAATGTGCGGAGACCTTATAAACGGCAGAACAGTACACTCCCTCTGCAAGGCACTGAGCTGTTTCAAAAACAATAAGTTTATCTTCATATCCACTCCGGAGCTGAGAATGCCCTCATATATCAAGGACGTCATTACTGCCAACGGCAGTACCTTTGAGGAAGTCGATACCCTTGAAGAAGCTATCGGCAGACTTGATGTGCTCTATATGACGAGAATACAGGAGGAGCGCTTTGCCAGCCGTGAGGAATATCTTGCTCAGAAAAATACATACGTCCTTGACAGAAAGAAGATGCTTGACGCACGTCAGGATATGATAATTCTCCACCCTCTGCCGAGAGTTGACGAGATTACTGTTGATGTTGACGAGGATAAGCGTGCAATGTACTTCACTCAGGCGAAGTATGGCGTTTATGCAAGAATGGCTCTGATAATGACTATTCTCAAAAATCAGATGCCGACTGAGCTTCTTGAAGGCAGCGTTTACAGCGGAGTATGCTGCGATAATCCGAAATGCATAACAAATCATGAGCATTATCTTCCGAAGAGCTTCCGTTCGACAGGCGATGATACGCTTCTTGAATGTGAATACTGTGATGAGAGAAAGCTTATATAACAAAATAAGAACCGGACGAGCAATAACAGTTCGTCCGGTTTTGTTTATTAATGCGGTTAAAAAGCGGCGAAGCCGCAGACTGGGTTTCCAAAGGGTATAAACCCTTTGGCAG
>JAEDLA010000096.1 GCA_016295545.1 Oscillospiraceae bacterium
AAAAAGTCCCCCAAAGTCAGGCTGTACATATCAAAAATATACAGATTCTGGGGATTGCCGAAAGGTGTTACCATACTGCCCAGATTTGCCGCCGCAGTTTCAAGAACAATAGTGAGAATACGGCTGCGCTCATCGTTTATCCGGCTGTATGCAAGAAGTGTCAGCGGTACAAAGGTTATAAGTGCAACATCATTTGTCACAAGCATTGACGTAAAATAGCAGGTCAGTACAAAGATAAGTCCAAGCCGTCTGAGATTTCCGGCACGTTTCAGAAGAAAGCCTGTTGCCGTCTCAAACAGTCCTATGCTGCGGAAGCCTGCAACTGCCGTCATAAGGCAGAAAAGCTGTATCAGTACAGTCCTGCTGCAATAGGACAGGTACTCACGGTCAGGCGGTATAATGAACATGGTAACAACTGCTGCGGCAAAGGCAATTACAAGCACTGGCTGCGACTGGCAGAATTTTTTGATTTTCCCTGTCATTTTACTGTTTCTCTCCTCTGTTTTCATGATAATTTGTTTCTCTCATTATATCACTTCACTGCAAAAAAGTCAATTATGTATGTCTGTTTTTCTATACTCCGGTCGGGCAGACAATTGACTGTACAGCCGGACTGTGATATAATAAAAAAAATAAAACGAAAGGATAATATCTATGGAAGAAATAAAATGTCCCAGATGCGGAGAAGTTTTTCAGGTCGATGATTCAGGCTACGCTAAAATAGCCCAGCAGGTACGTGATAAGGAGTTTAAGGCAGAGCTTCAGCGGCGTGAAAAGGAAATTGCTGAAAAAAGCGAAAATAATTTACAGCTTCTGAAAACTCAGCAGGAAAAGGAACGTACAGAAGCTTTAAGTGCAAAGGATTCCGAGCTTGCCGAAAAGGACAGACTTATTGAACAGCTTAATGCACGCTTATTAAACAGTGAAACCGAAACTAAGCTTGCAGTAAAGGAAGCCGTTCAGCAGAGCGAACAGCTTATCGAACAGCTTAAAGCACAGATCGCCGGCAGTCAGACGGAGAAAAAGCTTGCTGTAAACGAAGCTGTTGAAATCAAAAATAAGGAGCTTAATGAAAAGTCGGAGGAGATTATCCGGCTGAAAGGACAGCTTGACCGCAAGGAAGCTGAAAATCAGCTGAAAGAAAAGTCAATTCAGGAGCAGTATGAAATAAAACTCAGAGCAAAGGACGAGCAGATAGAATATTACAAGGATTTCAAGGCTCGTCAGTCTACGAAAATGGTGGGTGAAAGCCTTGAACAGCACTGCCTTGCACAGTTTAATTCCATAAGAATGACTGCTTTCCCCACAGCCTATTTTGAAAAGGATAATGATGCAAGAACCGGCAGCAAGGGAGATTTCATTTTCAGAGAAAATTCCTCTGACGGTACAGAACTTATTTCCATTATGTTTGAAATGAAAAATGAAATGGACACTACTGCTGCAAAGCATAAAAACGAAGATTTTTTCAAGGAGCTTGACAAAGACCGCCGACAGAAAAACTGCGAATATGCCGTTCTTGTTTCACTTCTTGAAATTGACAATGAGCTGTATAATAACGGCATTGTGGACGTTTCATATAAATATGAGAAAATGTATGTGATACGTCCCCAGTTCTTTATCCCGATGATAACGCTTCTCAGGAATGCTGCACTTAACTCGCTGAAATACAAACAGGAGCTTATGCTGGTGAAAAATCAGCAGGTAGATATCAGCAATTTTGAGGAGAATATCAATAATTTCAAGGACGCTTTTGGAAAGAATTACCGCATTGCCAGCGAAAGATTCCAGACTGCTATTGATGAGATAGACAAATCCATAACTCATCTGCAAAAAATCAAGGACGCTTTAACGGCTTCGGAAAGAAATCTCAGACTTGCCAACGATAAGGCTAACGACCTGAGCATAAAGAAGCTTACGAAAAATGCGCCCTCTGTACGTAATATGTTTGATAATCTCAATAATCAGGACTGACCATGTCTTCCCAGCTGCCAGAAAGCTACTGCGCTTGCGGCAGCTACATTAAGGGAATCAACACCGTGAGACATTGGTATTTTTACCGTGTAATCACAGGCTTCTATAGTGGATTTCCGCAGTCCCTCCCCTTCTGTTCCAAGAATTACTGCAAGACGTTTTTCTGCCATGAGCTTTTCATCATCAATTCCCACCGAATCATCGTTCAGCGCCATTGCTGCCGTTGAGAATCCAAGACTTTTCAGCAGCGGTATATAGTCTGAACCGGAACGGTCAAGATAAGTCCACGGTACCTGAAATACTGTTCCCATGCTTACTCTCACTGACCGCCTGTAAAGAGGATCGCTGCAGCCGGAGGTCAACAGAATTGCATCAATTCCAAGAGCTGCGGCGGAACGGAAAATTGCTCCCACATTTGTCTGATTCATTATATCCTCAAGAACGGCAATTCGTGCTGCTCCGGAGCATATTCCGGAGACATCCGGCAGCCTGCGGCGGCTCATTGCACATAAAACTCCCTGCGTAAGACGGAATCCGGTAAGCGAGGTCAGCACCTGAGAATCTGCCGTATATATGGGAATATCTCCGCAGCGGCATACTATGTCCTTTGCCTGTCCGTCTATGTATTTCCGCTCAATAAGCAGTGAAATCGGCTTGTAGCCTGCGTCAAGGGCACGGCGGATAACCTTCGGACTTTCTGCTATAAATATACCCGGTTCAGGCTCATTACAGCGGAGCAGCTGCACCTCCGACGTGCTTGAATATATTTGCAGCTCCGGCGCTGACAAATCATTGATTTCTGTTATTTCTGCCATTGTGACTCCTTTCGGGAATTGGGGGTACTGTTATATTTTACAGGTCTGCTTAAAACATTTCATGTTGCACCCATAAAAAGCTTCATTTATATTATATCATCACTTCATCATAAATTCAAGGAAATTATCCGGCTTAATTCGTGAAAAAAAGATATTTTTCTCTGATTCTTGACGTTTTTCTTAATCTGTGGTATAATGATACAGGTGTAAAGTCAAAGCTGAACTGCAATTCTGTATAATTCAGCTTTGTTAACCGTAATTAGAAACAGTATTACTGGAAAGGACAGGCAGTTTATAAATGACCGTTTTGGAATGGGTAATAGTAATCACAGCAGTTGCCGGCGTAGGCGGTACAGGTCTCGGAGGTCTTATCGGAGCGTTATTCAAGAATGATTCCGAAAAGTCAGTCAGTCTTCTGCTCAGCTTTGCGGCGGGAGTAATGCTCAGCGTCGTATGCTTTGACCTGCTTACCGAAGCAGTGGAACAGAAGCCCGGTTCTGCCGCTCATGTATTGTTAGTTGTAGGCACGGTTCTTGCAGGATACGGAGTTATTTATCTGCTGAATTACCTGATAGACAAAGGCACAAATCATGAAGTCAAACACATCGACAAGGATCACCCCAAAACTGCCGACCAGCTTTCTGAATTGATACACAGCGACCACTACGAGGAGCACAAAAAGCACAATTCTGTAAGCAGTCTTTTTATCGGCGGACTTGTTATGGCGTGTGCAATAGCTCTCCACAATATGCCGGAGGGCATGGTCATTGGTACTTCCTGTGTTCAGGAAAGTCCTGCTGAGCTTGCAAAATTTTCCAGCGGAATGATACTTGCAATTGTGATCGGTCTGCATAATATTCCGGAGGGTATGTCCGTTTCAGTTCCGCTTATTGCCGGAGGTATGTCAAAAGCAAAGGCAGTTCTGCTGACGGCTGTAACAGGTGCTCCTACGATAATCGGAGCTTTGATCGGCTACTCACTTGGCGCACTTGGTCCCATAAGCCTTGCGCTGTCCCTGAGCTTTGCCAGCGGTGCCATGCTGTATGTGGTATTCGGCGAACTGCTGCCGGAATCCATTCTTATGTGGCGGTCAAAGCTGCCTGCATTGGGAATGCTTATCGGTCTGCTTGTTGGAATGATAATGATTTTTATTTAGAGTTGACCTAAATATACATAAAGAGGCAGGTACGCTGAAATGTACCTGCCTTTTTTCAATCTGTAAAGCGCTCCTTGATAGTTCCTGACCTGTATGCTTTAAGAAGCTCTCTCAGGTCATTAATTTTTTCAAGAATGTCAGCTCCCCTGTCAGTGTCTGAAATATTTGCACGCTGAGGAAGCTTTTCCACCAGCTTTATTTCCGGTGTATGCTCACTTTTTCCCGAAATAAATGGCTTATGCTCAGCAAGGTTAAGGCTGTGGGAATCGTATATCAGAGTATATCCGGCTATGCCTGTTGTTTTCTGATAAGCCTTTGAGATTCCGCCGTCAATTACATAAAGCTTGCCGTCAGCCTTTACAGGACTTTCACCGTTTTTGATTTTTACAGGAACGTGTCCGTTAATAATATGCCCTTTTCTTTCATCAATGCCGAACATTTTCAGTATTTTGCAGCAGACCTCTGTATTTTCAGAAAAAACATAATAATCGTTTAGTTTTTCCCTGTGACATTCTGCATCATCAATGTAATACCTTTCAAAGAACGCCATTTTGTCCTTGCCGTACAGCGGAGATTTTGAACCGCACCACAGATACCACATAAAATCGCAGGCGTATTCCCTTTCACGGCTGTTATCACTGAGGAAATATGCCTGATTCACCATTTCGTCCAGCTTATCAAGGAGTGCCTTTCCGCTGTAATTGTTTCCGCCGATATTCACTGACATAAACTTACCGTTTTCGTCCATAGGAATACAGCCGTGAAACAGCAGATTTCCGTTGCAGACCTTATACATTGAGCCTCTTGCAAGCAGAAACTTTATATGCTCATGAAGCTTTTTACTGTGCATAAATGAGTTTTCCAGTACAGTCATAAGCTCCTTTTCACCGTCGGAAAGCATAAGCGGTGCATTTTTGTCCACCGTGGGAAAATAGCTGTCATTCAGTCTGTAGATTTTTCCGTTAAGCTCCACCGTACAGTCACAAAAATCAACTCTGCTGAAAATACTGCGCTGAAGCATATCCCATTCAGGATGCTTTTCTATAAGCTGCCCTTCAAGCTTTAGCTGTATAACAGTAATCGCCTTATGCATTTTTGCAGCAAGTCCTGCATCAACCGGGTCGTATATGTTATCATCAAGAGTACTGGGATAATACAGACTGCATTCATCGTCCTTGTAAACTTCTCCTGCAAAAACTGCAAGAGCACGAAGATTTAGTCCGTAGCCGTCTTCAAGTATATCAAAATTATTATAGCGCATGGCTATTCGTATTACGTTTGCAATCAGCGCCGGATTGCCTGATGCGGCTCCTATCCATGAAATATCGTGATTTCCCCACTGAATATCAACATCATGCATGGACATAAGCTCGTCCATAATAATATCAGCACGGGGACCTCTGTCGTAGATATCACCGATAATATGAAGCCTGTCAATTGCAAGGGACTGAATAAGCCGGCATAGTGACGCTATAAAGTTTTCAGCTATTTCAGTTTCAATGATAGTGTTTATAATCTCATCATAATAAAAATCCTTGTTTACATCGTCCGTAACATTCAGCAGCTCATCAAGGATATATACAAGCTCCTTCGGCGCACTTTTTCTTACTCTGGAGCGTGGATATTTTGCCGATACCGCTTCACATACAAGAATAAGCCTGTAAATGGACAGCCTTTTCCATTCGTCAGTTAGCAGATTCTTCTCTTTCAGCGACTTTATTTCCTTTTCCGGATAATATATCAGATTCGCAAGATTTTCCCTTTCAGCTTTTGACACAGTTTTTCCGAAAACCATATCAATTTTTATCTTTATCATTCCGGAGGCACTTTTGAGCATATGAAGAAAGGATTCATATTCTCCATGCAGGTCACTGAAAAAATACTCCGTTCCTTTAGGCAGACTTCGTATTGCGGAAAGGTTAACCATTTCACTTGCTGCACTGTCAATATTGGGATACTCCTTTGCAAGAAGCTTCAGGTATTTCTGTTTCATATAATCGTTCCTTACTTTCAATTACTCTGATTCAGCAGCTGTTCCAGCAGTCTGTAAATATCTTCCCTCTTTGA
>JAEDLA010000097.1 GCA_016295545.1 Oscillospiraceae bacterium
ATATATTGAAGGCTCAGGAACTGTAGTCAACGAGAGGATTACTGACGTTCTGAAAATCAACTATATGCCTTATGCAATGAGTGTTATAATTTCCAGAGCACTGCCGGAAATTGACGGTTTCAAGCCCTCTCACCGGAAGCTTCTTTACATGATGTACAAAAAGGGACTGCTTAGTCCTGATAAGGAGCGTTCAAAGTCTGCAAACGTTGTTGGTCAGACAATGAAGCTCAATCCCCACGGTGATCAGGCAATATATGAGACTATGGTACGTCTTACAAGAGGAAATGAAGCTCTGCTACACCCCTATGTTGACTCAAAGGGAAACTTCGGCAAGGCTTATTCCAGCAAGATGCGCTGTGCAGCAGCAAGATATACCGAAGTAAAGCTTGAAAAGATATGCAATGAGCTTTTCCGTGATATTGATAAGGAAACAGTTGATTTCGTTCCGAACTACGACAATACAATGACAGAACCGACACTTCTTCCGGCAACTTTTCCCTCAGTGCTCGTAAATGCAAATACAGGAATCGCCGTATCAATGGCAAGCAATGTTTGTCCGTTCAATCTTGAAGAAGTTTGTGAAACCTGCATTGCACTTATGAAAAATCCTGAGCATGACATTCTCAGCACGCTTAAAGGTCCGGACTTTCCCGGCGGCGGACTGATGCTCTATGATGAAGAAGAACTGAACAAGGTGTATGAGACTGGGCGTGGAAGTATAAAGGTACGCTCCAAATATAATTATGACAAATCAGCAAACTGCATTGAGGTAACAGAAATCCCTTACTCCACAACCATTGAAGCAATAATGGACAAAATAGTGGAGCTTGTAAAGGCAGGAAAAATCCGTGAAATTTCCTATATCCGTGATGAAACTGACATCGACGGACTGAAAATCGCAATTGATTTAAAGCGTGGAACTGATCCGGACAAGCTTATGCAGAAGCTGTACAGACTTACACCATTGCAGGACAGCTATCCCTGCAACTTCAATATTCTCATTGCCGGAACGCCGAGAGTAATGGGTGTTCGTGAAATACTGACAGAATGGACTGCTTTCAGAGAGGAATGTGTACATCGCCGCACTTACTTTGATTTGCAGAAGAAAAAAGAGAAGCTCCACCTGCTTGAAGCTCTTGCAAAGATACTCCTTGATATTGACAAGGCAATACGCATAATTCGTGAAACAGAAGCGGAAAGTGATGTTGTACCGAATCTTATGATAGGCTTCGGAATTGACGAGATTCAGGCGGAGTATGTTGCTGAAATAAAGCTCCGAAACATTAATAAACAGTATATTCTGCGCCGTACAGAGGAAATCGACAACCTCAGAAAGGATATTGCTGAAATGGAGGAGATTCTTCGTGACAAGAAGAAAATCCGCAAAATTATTATCGGTGAGCTTCGTGATGTTATAAAAAATTATGCTCAGCCGAGACGTACCCTTTTCTATTACCAGTCTGATGTTGAGGACGAGGAGACAGAGGACGATACTCCTGATTATCCTGTAAATCTGTTTATGTCAGCAAGCGGCTATTTCAAGAAGATAACAGTCCAGTCACTGAGAATGAGCAGTGAACAGAAGCTTAAAGAGGGAGACTATATCTCTCAGTATTTTGAGGCGACAAACAAAACAGAGCTTATATTCTTTACGGATCAGGCTAAAGCATACAAGTCAAGAGCCAATGCCTTTGATGATACAAAGGCAAGTGTTATGGGAGACTATATTCCTGCAAAGTTAGGCTTTGATGAAAATGAAAATGTCAAAACACTTGTAACGACAAAAGATTACAGCGGCTATGTGATATTTTTCTTTGAAAACGGAAAAGCAGCTAAGGTTCCGATGAAAGCTTATGAAACAAAAACAAACAGAAAAAAGCTTGCTAATGCTTATTCCGAAAAATCTCCTCTTATTGATGCCCTTTATATTACTGAGGACTGCGATATTATACTCAAAAGTACAAGCGGTCATGCTCTTGTGTTTAATTCAGCAATGCTTCTTCCTAAGGCTACAAAGAATTCTCAGGGCGTTCAGGTCATGACTTTGCGGAAAAAGGCTCTGCTTGCTTCTGCTGAGATAATTAAACCTGAAAATTCTGAGGAGCTTGAAAAATACCGTTCAAAAAATATTCCTGCGGCAGGAAAGCCGGCAAAGGAACTGGGTGACAGCAACCAGCTGTCATTCTGGAAATGTTCATAAAATGTTTACAATTTGCTCCGCACATTTCTCCTGTTTTTTCGTTAAACTATATAGAAGCCCAAAGCTTTGCCCCGATATTTATTATAAGGAGGAATATTTATGAAAGTAAAAAAAATGCTTGCTGCTGTTATGAGCCTTACTCTGACCATACCTGTACTGTCAGGTAGTATAGCTTCTGTTCAGGCTGCTGAGACTTCGGAGTATGTTATGGGAGACGTTAACGGTGACGGAGAATTCAATGTTGCTGACCTTGTAGTGCTGAAACAGTGGCTGTTCAGAGGCGGAAAAATTGAAAATCCTGATGCAGCTGACTTCTGCGAGGACGGCGTTATCGATGTTTTTGACTATTGCAGTATGCGTACAGCATTGTCAGAAAAAATGGGCACAGATATTTATGCGTCATTCTTTGCAAAGAACCTTTCAAAGGGTATTCAGTCTGCTGAGGTTGTCAGCCGTTCAGCCGACGATGAATTTGCTCTTGCACAGACAGGATTTGCTCTTTCACTGCTTCAGAATGAGTCAAAAGAGGATACCAATACGCTGATTTCACCCTATTCAGTTATGCAGGCGCTTGCTATGACTGCAAATGGTGCGGATAATTCGACAAAAGCTGAAATGGAAAAAGCTCTTGGCGGCTTGACTATTGAAAGGCTCAATGAATATCTCTGCTATCAGCGTCTGAATCAGCCTGATACAGAGGAATGCAGGCTCTCCACAGCCAATTCGGTGTGGGCAAAGGAAAGTGATATTGAGGTTGACCGGGATTTCCTGCAAAAAACAGCAACTTACTACGGTTCTGACTTTTTCGCTGCTCCCTTTGATGACAGCACGCTCAAAGAAGTGAACAGCTGGGTAAATGACAAAACAGATAAAATGATTCCCTCTGTTTTAGATAAAATAAAGCGTGAGGATATTATGTATCTCATTAATGCTGTAACCTTTGATGCAAAGTGGCAGGAGCCATTTTATGAGGATTATGTTAATACTGATAAGTTTACAAACTACTGCGGAGAAGTACAGGATATTGAAATGATGCGTTCTGAGGAGGGCACTTACCTTGAAGACGAAAATGCAGTTGGTTTTATGAAATATTATCAGGGCGGACGCTATGCTTTTGCAGCACTTCTTCCTGACGAGAGTATTTCTGTAAATGATTATCTGGCAGAGCTTACTCCGGAAAGGCTTAATAGTATTATTGCGGAAAGAACATATCAGCCTGTTGAGATATCTCTTCCTAAGTTCAGTTATGATTATAATACTGAGCTGAATGGTACACTAAGGAATATGGGAATGGTGACACCTTTTGATCCCTATGAAGCTGATTTCAATAAAATGGGAAGAATTATTGATCCTTGTATCGAAAATATATTCATAGGCTCTGTAATACATAAAACTCACATTGAAGTTGCAGAAGAGGGAACAAGAGCAGCCGCTGTTACAGCTGTGATAATGGATGCAGGAACTTGTGTGCCTGAAAAGCCTAAGGAAGTAAATCTTGACAGACCATTTGTGTATATGATAGTTGATACAGAATCAGATATACCTGTATTTATAGGTACACTTGCAACTGCTTCTGCTCAGTAATATTACTTTCTGACATTTTCATTAATTTGAAAATAAATGGGGGTTCCTCTGAGGAACAAATCAAAAAAGCCGTGTCATTATGATGCGGCTTTTTGATTATGTATTTACAAAAGTTGTGATATCTGATATAATAGATTAAAAAAAAGACTCTTACGCAAAGTTTATCTGAAAGCACTGATTTTATTATATAATTGGATTAAATTAACAGAAAGTTTTCAATTTTTTCCGCACATTCTGCCGATCTTATCCGTTATATATTATGAAAGGAGGAATGTCTGTGCAGCTTGACCTGAATGACCAATATGATAAAATATACAGATACTGCTATCTGCGTGTAAATAATCGTGAAACGGCTGAGGATCTGACTCAGGAAACATTCCTCCGATATCTTGAGCACCCTCAGTATCAAAGTATAGATAAAACCTTACAGCTTCTCTACACAATTGCCGGTAATCTCTGCACTGACGAGTTCAGAAAAGGCAAAGTTGCGGAGATGCCTGATGATATCAGCTCCGATGTTGATATTGAGGAAGATGTTCTTACCAATGTACTGCTTAAACAGGCACTGGCAGAGCTTTCTGACATGGACAGAGAAATGATACTGCTCAGATACATAAATGAAGTTCCTGTTAATGTCATTGCCGGATTATATAATATGTCACGCTTTGCAGTAACCCGAAGAATCAAGAAAATTCTTGAAGCACTGTCAAAAAATCTTGGAAAGGAGACCTGCTATGAAAAAGTCTGAAATCGATGAGCTTAAAAAGGCGTTCAACATTCCGGAGCCTGAGCGAAAAGAAGAATTTCTTTCATCTTTACAGTTCAAGATAAAAAAAAATAATTGCAGGTCCTTAAAACCAATGATTCTGCGTTATTGTTCGGCTGTTACTGCTGCGGCTGTTGTGGCAGGCTTGTGGAGCGGACTTAAATCGGTAAAAGAACTGAGTATAACTGTTAATAACAGTGACAGGACAATTCAGACAGAGCCTGAGACTGTTCAGAATACAACTGCTACACATACGTCAGAGGACAATTCAACGGCTGTTTCCCGTCCTTTCAATGATAATGAAACGATTACAACAACAGTCAAGCCTGTGTATACAGAGCAGCCTGAAATAATTCTTCCGCCTGTTTACTCTGATGAAAACACAGAGAATTATCATCAGCCAGCCATTACAACAAATATTTCTGCCGCAACAGAAGCCGTTACAACAACAACTATGACTACAGCCAAAAACTCAGCAACATCATCAAATAAAACTACTCCTGTTACTACAGTAACAGCACCTATAACAACAACAAAAGCAGAAACAACGACGAAAAGAACAATTACCACAACAACGTCAGTTTTTACTAATAAAGGTACTACTACGACAACAACAGCACTTTTTACAACTAAAAGTACCACTACGACAACAAAACCAACTACCTTTCCCCCTTTTGAAACTACTACTTATAATTGTTCAACAGAAGCTGTGACTACTACTGCACCTGCAGGTGGCAACTCTCCTGATATATTTTCAGATTACAGAGTAATTCCGGAAAAGATTTACAGCAAATCTGATAGTTGTATTGAGTTAGACGATTTTATTTCAGCTGAACCTCCTCATGAATCGGGAGATTCTTGGGAGGGAAGTGCTATTATTTTAAGTCTTACTTCTCTTGTTTACAGAAGTGATGCTGTATTATCCGGTTACGTGGAAGATATAATCTATACTCAGTGCAGCGGAATTCCCTATACACAGGTAGATATTATGGTGAAAAACAGCTACAAATCGGAAAAATTTTTTAATTACGGCGATATGATTTCTGTTTACATACCCGGAGGTTATATGTCGGCTTCGGATTTTCTTGACATCAACGGAATTACTGATGAAATACCACGAGACGGTACGGTTTTCTATCAGGGCGGAAACAGCGGAAAGCTGAAAACCGGTTCTGAATATATATTCTTTCTGAATATTTCTAAGGGAACAATTCCCGACGGTGCATATATTCTTACTGATAATACAGACAGCAATGTGTTTATCAGAAATAATGCCGGCGAATATGAATCTTTGAATTATGCCGATAGAAAATTTTTGCTGTCAGAGCTTTTTAATGTAATTCAGAATATGAATTACTGAGAATAAAATAACTAAGGAGTGTTTAAAATGAAAAAAA
>JAEDLA010000098.1 GCA_016295545.1 Oscillospiraceae bacterium
TTAAATAATATCAAAAAGTAAAAAATGTTTTTTTCTTCTTTAATTTGACTAATTTTGCGTTTTATGCTATAATATAAAGATAGTACTGGTTACAGGAGGGGCGGCGTTTTGGAGTTTATTCTGTGTATTGTTATAGTTCTTGTTATTTGCATCTGCGCAGGAGTCAGTGTGCATTATATAATCGCCGGAGCAGTTCTTTTAGCGGCTGTTCTTGCAGTTCTCTATACATTGTTCTTCCTTTACAGCTTTTACCGTGTGCTGACTTCAAAAAAGTGCAGTGCTGAATTTGTAAAAATTGACAAACACCCTAAGATGAGATTCAGCACAGCTTTTTACAGAATAGATAATAAGGAATACCCCAACGCTTTTCCCTGTGAAGTAATTATGAGGAAAAAGCTGTATAAAAATAACTCAGCCTGCAATGTGCGGCTGAACGAGAAAACAGGCAGCGTCTATGATAAAAACGCACTTGCAACCTGTTTTCTGGGAGTAGCGTTCAGCGCAATTGTTATGGCGGTGCTATTGGTGGTGGTCAGAGCGTTTTTTGCCTAATACTAATTCCATAATCAAGGAGTGATTAATATGCCGGAGGAACATATCTGCGGAAAATGCGGCGTGCATCAGGAAATTGTAGACAAGGTGTCAAAGGTTATGCCGGACGAAGCTGTGCTTTATGAAGCGGCTGAGCTTTTGAAAGTGTTCGGCGACTCAACACGTATCAGGATAATTTTTGTGCTGTGCGAAAGCGAAATGTGCGTGTGCGATATTGCAAAGCTGCTGGGAATGACGCAATCGGCTATTTCTCACCAGCTTCGTGTGCTTAAACAGGCAAGGCTTGTGACCTGCCGCAGGGACGGTAAAACGATTTACTATTCTCTCTGCGACTCTCATGTTAAAACGATTTTCTATCATGCAATGGAACACGTTATGGAATAGGCGGTAGATATTATGAGAATTTTTGACTTTCATACCCATGCTTTTGTGGATTCAATTGCCGAAAAGGCTATAAGCAGTCTTTCAGCCACAAGCGGAATTGAGCCGTATACTGACGGTACAGTAAGCGGACTGCGTGAGGCGATGAGCCGTAACAATATAGACGGTGCGCTTATTTTGCCTGTTGCCACAAAGCCCTCTCAGCAGCAGAATATCAATAACTGGGCGGCTTCTGTTATGGACGATAATATCCGGTGCTGCGGAACAATTCACCCTGATGCGGAGGACGCTCTTGAGGAGATACAGCGAATCAGCAAGCTTGGACTTCACGGAGTAAAGCTTCATTCGGAGTATCAGTTCTTTTGTCCTGATGAGGAACGAATGATGCCTGTTTATCGCAAAATTGCTGAACTGGGAATGTTTGCGGTATTTCACGGCGGCTGGGATCCTGTAACTGTCGGGGAGGTCAGAGGAACTCCTGAAAGATTTGCAAAGGCAGCAGCAGAGGTTCCGGAGCTTACCTTTGTGATAGCGCATCTCGGCGGCATGAATTGCTGGGACGACGTTGAAAAGTATCTTGCCGGCAGGTTTGAGAATGTTTACTTTGATGTCAGCGTTATTGCCCGATATATCGATAAAGCTCAGCTTCTGAGGATTATACGTCAGAATGGAGCGGATAAGATTCTGTTCGGCAGTGACTGTCCCTGGGATAATCCCGGAAATGAAGCTGAAATGATAAACAGTCTGCCGCTTTCTGACGAAGAAAAGGAGCTTATTTTTCACAGTAATGCTGAACGGCTTTTAAAGATAAAGAAAAGTACAAATTAACTGTATGTTAAGAAAAATCAGATTAAATAATAACAAAATAATGCATATAATATAGTACAATTATATTATATTTTTATTGCTCCGTCAATAACATAAATCATGAGAGCAATATTTCTTAAAGGGGGCGGTTGAGTGGCGAAAGATACTAAAAATGACAATCAGCATATTATAAGCGCTGTTGATGAATTTGACTATTCAACCCAGTCAGAATCCTATAATGTGCGCTTTAAAAACTGGAGAAAAAATAAAAATAATCCTTATGCCTATTCCTTTGAACAGAATATAAATGAAAGCGTCTTCGTGGAGGGACAGGGCTTTGCGGAAAAGTCGCCCGAAAGAGCGGAGGCTGAAACTCTCAGCAGAATATTATACATAATCGGTGCGGCATTTCTTGTTGCGCTTTTCATAGATGACGTTCTCAGCAGGCTTTTGATTTTTATTCTTGACGTTCTTGGAGTGGATATTCATGGAACATTTTTTAATTCGGTAATATACGGCGGCAGAACAGCGGTTCTCATCGTGCTTGTTTCTGTAACTCTCCTGAAAATCCTTGTCCCGCTGAGAATTCTTCACCATGAATTGAAAATGCCCGTAAAGCTGCGCTATCCGCTTCAGCTGAAATCATGGGAAGGGTTTATAAGCACTGTTGGTATGGCAATGGTAGTATGCGTAGTTGTGGGACTGCCGTCAGCCTATTCGGAGGAAACAAAGGAGATATATGAATTTTTCAGCGTCTATTCAGCTGACTTTTCAGTGTGGGGACAGGAAGAATTTCTTATATATACCATTTTTGATGTGATAGTTGTTTCCGTTATTTCAGAGCTTCTTTTCAGGGGAGAGCTGTTTCATGCACTCAGGCAGTTCGGAGATGTTTACGCTGTTATAATAACCTCGGTACTTTCCGGACTTATGACGCAGGAGATGAATAAAATTCCCGGAGTTATGCTTATTTCAGCAGTTTCAGCTATAGGTGCGCTGAACAGCGGTACTATCCTGTCTGCAATTACTGCAAGAGTGATATATAAAATGTACTTTATGGGACTTATGCTCATTGAGATGAATCCATCTGATAATATGCTGCTTTCAAGAAGTGTTTTTATGGTTCTTACCTTTGTTGCAGGACTGATTATCCTCTCTTTTACCTGTGGAATAAGCAAACAGCGTGAATTCAGGTGCTTTGCAAATTATAATGCACACTTGTCTATGAAGAAAAAGCTTATACTTCCGCTGAAAGTCATGCCCTTTTGTTCTGTTGTTATCGTAAGCATTATAGCCGCTTTTGCATCACTTTTGTAGCAGATCGGAGTGGTGGAATGTTTGATGAAAAATATATGAAAAGAGCCATTGAGCTTGCACAGATCGCAGCTGCTGCCGGTGAAGTTCCTGTGGGGGCAGTTGTGGTAAGCGAACGGCTTGGAGAAATCGTGGGCGAGGGATATAACCTCAGAGAGGGGGCGAAAAATGCCCTTGCCCACGCTGAGATAATAGCTGTCAGCAACGCCTGCAACAGGCTTGGAGGCTGGCGGCTGCCGGAATGCTCCATTTATGTCACGCTGGAGCCGTGCCCGATGTGCTGCGGAGCTATTATCAATGCCCGTATTGATAACGTTTATTTCGGAGCATACGATGCAAAAAGCGGTTCAGCTGTTTCGGTGCAGAAAATGTTTGAGATGCCCTATAATTATCGTCCTGTTGTTACAGGAGGTCTGCTTGAAGCGGAATGCTCTGAGCTTATTTCCGCCTTTTTCAGGGAGCTTCGCAGCAGCAAAAAAAAATCTGAAAAAAATTTGCAATTTTTTGAAAAAAGGGGTTGACAAACTCCTTTTTTTCTGATATAATATTAAAGCAGTCAGGTAATCCTGACTAATGCGAGTGTGCTGGAATAGGCAGACAGGCACGTTTGAGGGGCGTGTGTCGAAGGACGTATGGGTTCAAGTCCCATTACTCGCACCAGAGAGCTTCTGATTTTATCAGAAGCTCTTTTTTGTTTGTATTTGTTTGTATATGAAAATAACCCCTGTTCAGCTGAACAGGGGTTATAATTAGCTGTTATAGTCCTTTGCAGGCTTTTTGTAGAAAGCTCCAACTGATTCGCTGGCTGACATTGTGATGAATACTACCAGTGAAAGAATAAATGCACCTAACAGAAGTACCCATTTTGCAGCAGGATTTCCTGTAATCTGCGGAGCAACTGAGAATATCATTAAAAATTCTAAAACATTATACACAAGGTAAATGAATCCGCACAGTGATTTTAGTCCGTTTGAGCCTATGAGCAGCAAAAGTACGGAAAGTCCGGCTGCTCCGGCAATGTATCCGGAAGCTCCGGATAAAACCTCTGTAACCTTGTTGGCATTGATATTTCCGTAGGAAAGACCGAAGAAATTGCCTGAATACAGCAGGAAGAAAAGTACAGCGGAAATTATTCCGGCTAAGGCAAGCAGAATAACTATTTTAAAGCCTTTTTTAGCCAGTTCAGCTTCACGCTCAGCTTTCAGTTCAAGCATCATTCGCAGGCTTTCTTTTTCGTCTTTCTGATTTGAAACAAGCTGTGAGGAAACGGACTTCTTAGCGCCCTCCTTTTTAGCCTTTTCAAGGTCCTCGTCAACGAATTTCGGTACATATTTTGTCGGCTCAGGCTCATCGTCAAGTATGGGGGCAGTTACATTTACAGGAGCCTCCGGCTTCTTTTCAGGCTTCGGCGGAGGAGTGTAGCTGTCCTCATCGTCAAGTACGGGAGCTGTTACAGCCGGTGCAGGAGTACTGTTCTGCTGTGCCAGCTGAGCTTTGCGCATTTCGATTATCTGTTTCTGCTTGTCAGCAGGGAGCTTGTCGTACATTTCCCTTTGCTGAGGAGAAAGTCCGGCAAGTATCACACTGTCATCGGCTGAATCCTGTTTCTGAGCAGTGTAGTTGTCATCGTCCAGCACAGGTGCTGAAACGTTGGCGGGAGCACCTTTTTTGACGGAAGCTTTTGGTGCGAAGTCATCGAAATCGTCCAGTACAGGAGCGGTTACATTGACCGGAGCACCCTTTTTCGGCGTATTTTTCGGAACGAAGTCGTCGAAATCATCAAGAACAGGAGCAGAAACTCCCTGCGGACCGCTTTTTTTAGGGGCAGGAACTTCATATTCGATATCATCAAGCACCGGAGCTTTAGGCGTATCCTCAGCTCCTGAGCCGTAGATGTTGTCATCGTTCAATTGTTTCACCTCATTTGCATAAAATGACAGGGGATTTTATCTTTCAAGAATCTGACTTCTGTCAGGACCGATGCCTACCATGCTTACATGACAGCCAACCAGTTCTTCCAGTCTGCTGATATATTTTTTGCAATTTTCGGGGAGTTCGTCGAAGCTTCCGCATTTGGAAATATCATCGTCAAAGCCCTCGAATTCCTCATAAACAGGCTCACAGCCGGCAAGCTCCTCAAGAGTGGGAGGGAAGTTTTCAATCGTTCTGCCGTCGGGCATTTTGTAAGCTGTGCAGATTTTAAGAGTGCCGATTCCGGAGAGTGTGTCAAGCTTGTTGATAGCAAGGCTGTCAAGACCGTTTACTCTTACGGAGTGGCGAACGATAACAGCGTCAAACCAGCCTGTTCTTCTTGGTCTGCCGGTAGTTGTACCGAACTCACCGCCGAGATTTCTGATTTTATCGCCTGTTTCATCGTCAAGCTCTGTGGGGAAAGGACCTTTTCCAACACGGGTTGTATAAGCCTTTGCAACGCCGATTATATTAGTTATAGTCTTGGGACCAACGCCTGTACCTACGCATACACCGGCTGAAAGAGGGTGTGAAGAAGTAACATAGGGATATGTACCGAAGTCAATGTCAAGGAGAGTAGCCTGTGCACCCTCGAACATGATATTTTTTCCGGCTTTTGCAGCATCGAAAGTGAGCACTGAAACATCGTCCATATACTTTGCAATACGCTGACCATAGGCAGTGTACTCCTCAGTAACCTTGTCAAGGTCAAAGGCTTCGCCGCCGTAAACCTCAGTAATGATTTTATTTTTAAGACTGCCTGTGGACTGTATCTTGGCTGCAAGTACGTCAGGGTGAACAAGGTCATACATTCTTATGCCGCAGCGCTCATACTTATCCATGTATGTAGGTCCGATACCTCTT
>JAEDLA010000099.1 GCA_016295545.1 Oscillospiraceae bacterium
TCCCACTTTCGGCTGCGCCGCATTTATTTATATTTTTTTCGTCACATTAATACTATAAAAGCTGATTAAATTTTTCTGCGCACCTTATTTGAAATAAGCTACGCCGCTTTCAAAGATTTTCTGATCCTTTTCGCCGGCAACATTCTTGCAGATATAGCTGCCCTTACGCTCGCTGTGTCCCATTTTTCCGAGAACTCGTCCGTCCGGTGAGGTAATACCCTCGATAGCCTCAATTGATGTATTGGGATTGTACCTGATGTCAAGAGTAGGATTGCCCTCAAGGTCAACATACTGAGTTGCAATCTGTCCGTTGTTTGCAAGTCTTTGGATAAGGCTCATGGGAGCAACGAAACGTCCCTCACCGTGAGAAATCGGCACTGTATGGATATCGCCTACCTTGCAGCCTGCAAGCCATGGAGACTTATTTGAAGCAATTCTTGTATTTACCATCATTGACTGGTGACGTGCTATGGTATTGAATGTAAGTGTAGGAGACTCGTCCGTCATATCAACGATTTCTCCGTAAGGAACAAGACCAAGCTTTACAAGTGCCTGGAAACCGTTGCATATACCAAGCATTAAACCGTCACGCACTTTAAGAAGCTCATGAACAGCGTCCTTTATCTTAGGATTGCGGAAGAATGCCGTAATGAACTTGCCGCTTCCGTCAGGCTCGTCACCGCCGCTGAATCCGCCGGGAATCATAATAATCTGTGCCTGCTTTACAGCTCTCTCGAAATAATCAACAGATGCTTCAATATCTCCGGCAGCAAGATTTCTGATAACGATAGTCTCTGCCTCAGCACCAGCCTTTTCAAAAGCTCTTGCTGTATCGTATTCGCAGTTTGTTCCGGGGAATACAGGTATAAGAACCTTTGGCTTTGCTGTCTTTGTTGCAGGGAAAAGTCTTATTCTGCTCTCATAGGAGTAAGCCTCAGGTGTAGAGCCTGATGTGGGTATTCTGCACGGGAATACGGATTCAAGCTTGCCCTCCCAGACTCTCTGGAGGGAATCAAGGCTGATTGTGTAGTCCATGCAGTTAATTTTATATTCAGGAATAGTTTTTCCTATGACCTTCTCATAAGGCATTGCGCTGCCTTTAAGCTCGATGATAAACGAGCCGTAGCATGGCTTGAACAGCTGCTCTGATGTAAGCTTTGTAGTAAACTCAAATCCAAGCTTATTGCCGAAGCACATTTTAGCGATACCCTCAGCAGCTCCTCCGAAGCCCATAGTCCAAACAGCAGCTGCACGGTCAGCCTCAATAATATCCTCAACCCTGTCGAAGCAGCTCTTGATGCTGTCAAAAACAGGAAGTCCGTTTTCATCGTATTCAGGAGTTATCATTATTACACTGCTGTCAGCCTTTTTGAACTCAGTTGACACGATTTTATCTGCTTTGGCTGTTGAAACTGCAAAGGAAACAAGTGTGGGAGGTACATCGATATTCTCAAATGTTCCGGACATTGAATCCTTACCGCCGATAGAGCCGCAGCCCATTTCAAGCTGAGCCTTGAATGCTCCGAGAAGTGCGGACATAGGCTTGCCCCAGCGCTTAGGATCATTCTGAGTTCTTTCAAAATATTCCTGGAATGTCAGCCAGCACTTTTTGTATGAACCTCCGGCTGCCACTACCTTTGCAATAGATTCAATAACAGCAAGCATAGCTCCGTGATACGGACTTTTCTCAGATATATCAGGATTATATCCCCAGCCCATAAGTGAACAGGTAGTTGTCTCGCCTTTCAGTACCGGAATCTTTGCTGCCATTGCCTGTGAGGGTGTCATCTGATATACACCGCCAAAGGGCATAAGGACTGTTCCTGCACCGATAGTAGAGTCAAATTTCTCAATAAGTCCCTTCTGTGAGCACACGTTAAGATTGGACATAAGCTCAGTCCAGCTGTCAGCGCAGTCTGCTGTCTCTGTCACCGGAGCGTCCATAGGCGGCTCGATTACTATATCGGTATACTTCGGTGCGCCGTTTGAGTTAAGGAACTCTCTTGAAAGGTCAACGATAGTATTGCCGTTCCAGTTCATTTTAAGTCTCGGCTCAGCCACAACATCAGCAACAAGAGTAGCTTCAAGGTTTTCCTTTTTAGCCTCCTCCATGAAGCGCTCAACATCTTCAGGAGCTATCACAACAGCCATTCTCTCCTGAGATTCGCTGATTGCAATTTCTGTGCCGTCAAGTCCGTCGTACTTCTTTGGTACGGCGTTGAGATTTATAACAAGTCCGTCTGTAAGCTCACCGATAGCTACAGAAACACCGCCTGCACCAAAGTCATTGCAGCGCTTGATCATCTGAGTTACCTCAGGCTTTCTGAAAAGTCTCTGAAGCTTTCTTTCCTCGGGAGGATTACCCTTCTGAACCTCTGCACCGCAGTGTTCAAGAGATTCAAGTGTGTGTGATTTTGATGAACCGGTAGCTCCGCCGCAGCCGTCACGTCCTGTCTTTCCGCCCAGAAGAATAACCACATCTCCCGGAACAGGAGCTTCACGTCGGATATTTTCAGCAGGAGCTGCGCCTAAAACTGCGCCTATTTCAAGTCTTTTAGCCACATAGCCGGGATGATAAACCTCGGCAACATGACCTGTAGCAAGTCCTATCTGGTTTCCGTAGGAGCTGTAACCGTTAGCTGCACCGACAGTGATTTTTCTCTGAGGCAGCTTGCCGTTTATGGTATCAGCAACAGGTACAAGAGGATTAGCTGCACCTGTAACACGCATAGCCTGATAAACATAGGAACGTCCCGAAAGCGGATCACGTATAGCTCCGCCAAGACAGGTTGCCGCACCGCCGAAAGGCTCAATCTCAGTAGGGTGATTGTGAGTTTCATTCTTGAACATGAGGATCCAGTCCTCGTCCTTGCCGTCAATGTCAACCTTGATTTTTACGGAACAAGCGTTGATTTCCTCGCTTTCATCAAGGTCAGGAAGAAGTCCGTCACTTTTAAGCTTGCGTGCAGCAACAGTTGCCAGATCCATGAGAGTAAGCGGCTTTTCGCTTCTTCCAAGCTCATTGCGAACCCTGATGTACATATCATAAGTATCCCTGATATAAGGTGTGGATATCTCTACATTTTCCACGTTTGTCAGGAATGTGGTATGGCGGCAGTGGTCAGACCAGTAGGTGTCTATCATTCTGATTTCTGTAATGGTAGGATTGCGCTTTTCAGTATTCCGGAAATAATTCTGACAGAATTTGATATCGTCAAAGTCCATAGCAAGTCCGAACTTTTCGATAAAAGCTTTAAGTCCGGCATCGTTGAGCATGATAAAGCCCTCAAGCTCCTCTACAGTTGTGGGAATATCATAATTTGTATCAAGAGTTTTTACCGGTTCAAGGGAAGCTTCACGGCTTTCAACAGGGTTGATAAGGTATGCTTTAAGGCGGTCGAACTCACTGTCGGTAATGCTGCCCTCGATTATATATACACGGGCATTTCTCACACGGCATCTTTCGCCCTGACGAAGAATCTGAATGCACTGCTCACAGCTGTCAGCTCTCTGGTCGAACTGTCCGGGCAGATATTCAACAGCAAAAATACGCTCATTGTCTTTAAGCTCAGGCAGCTCTGTAAAGGCTGTATCAACTGCAGGCTCGGAAAAAACAGTATTCACAGCAGCTTCAAAATCCTCACGGCTGAGCCTGTCTGCGTCATATCTGTTAATTATTCTCACTCCGGTAATTCCCATTCTGAGGGCAGTACGGACATCATTCAGTACAGACTGAGCTTCAGCTGCAAATTCCGGCTTTTTTTCCACATAAATTCTGAATACAGACATACAAAAATCTCCATTTCATAATATAATTACGTTTGTTTTTCCTCAGAAAACCGGCTTCAGAAAAACAGGCGCATATAAACTTGATTCAAAGAGCTTCACCGATTATTCTGCCGATACAGCAGTCGGGTTCACTCTCTTCTATTTTAACACAAAATATCTCGTTACGCAAACTTTTTTTGGGATTTTCACAAGGAATCTTAACTAATGTATAATCCGGAGCATATCCGTGATGAAAATCTGTGCAGTTTTCACGTTCAAAAAGCACAGGAACTGTTCTGCCTGCAAGACTTCTCAGGTATTCAGCTCTCATTCCGGCAGCGGCATCGTTCATTCTGTGCCACCGCTGAGACTTCACGCTTTCAGGAATCTGATTTTTCATTCGGTCAGCAGCAGTTCCCCTGCGGCGTGAATACCTGAAAACGTGTATTTTGCTGAACCCTATCTTCTGTACAAATTCAAGGGATTCAGCAAAGTTTTCCTCTGTTTCTCCGGGAAATCCCACCATTATATCGGTAGTAAAGGCACAGTCAGGAAAGCGGTCACGAATACGCTCTGTCAGCAGCAGGAAATCCTCCGCAGTATATTTTCTGTTCATTGCCCTGAGAGTTTCGGTACAGCCGCTTTGCAGGGACAAATGAAACTGAGGACAAAGCTCCGGCAAAGCCGCAAGCCGGTCAAGCAGGCTGTCTGACATCATCTCCGGTTCAAGGGAACCGAGCCGCACACGGTCTATTCCCTCAGTTCCGGCGCAAATTTCCGCAGCTTCCGCAAGGTCAGAGCCTGTATCTCTGCCGAAAAAAGCAAGGTTTATACCGGAGAGCACTATTTCCCTTTTGCCGCTCTGGGCAATGAGCGCAGCTTCATTTTTCAGTACCTCCACAGGCTTGGAACGGCAGCGTCCTCTTGCGTAGGGAATGATACAGTAGGAGCAGAACTGATTGCAGCCGTCCTGAATCTTCACAAAAGCTCTTGTGTTATCGTCAAACTGAGTACAGGTAAGGCTTTCGTAGCTGTCGCCGGAGCTGTATTCCGGAATCTGTACGATATGCTGACGCTTGCTCATAAACTCCTCAACAAGCCACAGCAGCTCTCCCCTGTTTTTTGTTCCGGTAATTATGTCAGCTGTTGTGAGCTTTGACGCTTCCTCGCTGAAAGCCTGAGGATAACAGCCGGTAAGAGCTATTACCGCAGAGGGATTTTCGCTTCTCAGCTTTCTAAGTGCAGACAGCGTTCTGCTGTCTCCGGAGGAAGTTACCGTGCAGGAATTAACAACAATAACATCAGCCGTTTCAGAAGAATCAGAAATTTCATAGCCCGCATTTCTGAAAACTGATTTCATGCACTCCGTTTCATAATAGCTGACCTTGCAGCCGAATGTTTTAAAAAATACCTTATACATATTTCTCCTTATTTCTGTTTTGTCCGACACCTTACGCTATGTTTAGTGTGCACAATTTTAACACTTAAATTTTATGCACTATAAATAGTTATCCTTTCTGAATAAAAAATGAATTCATCAACCGCCTATATTATACTAAATTGCTGAATTTATTTCAACTGCCTTGACATTGCCGAAAAATCGTGATATTATATAGGTGCAGTAAGGAAAAGCTGCTGAAAAAGAAATAAACGATAAAAAACTACTGACGACATCTTTTTACAGGAGGTATTATTATGACAAAGGCAACAGTTTCACTTCAGACAATCAACGATGTAAAGGAATTTGTTACAATCGTTATGCATTACGATTTTGACATTGATCTCGTTTCCGGAAGATATGCAGTTGATGCAAAATCCATTATGGGTATTTTCAGTCTCGACCTCTCAAAGCCTATCGCTCTTAATGCACATACCGACGACGCAGATAAGTTCTTAAAGGATATTGACAAGTTCCTTGTTAAATAAGATAGAATAATCAATAAAAGCATAAAAAACGGAAAGGATACAGTTTCGGCTGTATCCGCTTTTTTTATGTTCTCCAGCTTTATTTATCAAAGTTTAAGTGAACGCCCTCTCTTTCAGGGCGTTCACTTTTATACTAATTCCACATCAACCTGCTGAAAAATTTGTCAGCTATCGTTCCGTCAC
>JAEDLA010000100.1 GCA_016295545.1 Oscillospiraceae bacterium
CGTGAAATTCTGGATTCAGGGGAATGTTATAAGCTCAGTCAGCTTGAAATAAAAGGCGGCGATCTGCTCAGCTCCGGAATCAGCGGAAATGACATAAGCCGTACCCTTAATGAGCTGCTTGACCTTGTGATTGAGGAAAAACTGGTAAATAACAGGGAAATTCTATTGAATTATGTGAATGGGAGGTAAAATATGCCGGGATATATTCATTCGACTGAAAGCTTCGGTACTGTTGACGGACCGGGCGTTCGGTATGTTGTATTTTTTCAGGGGTGTCCGCTGAGATGCCTTTACTGCCATAATCCCGATACATGGGAGTTTTCCGGCGGAAGAAAGGTCACCGCTGAGGAGCTTATGGAGGAATATGATTCCTACAAGGAGTTCCTGAAATCCGGAGGAATAACTGCCACAGGAGGCGAACCAATGGCACAGCCGGAATTTCTGACTGAGCTGTTCTCGCTGGCAAAAAGCAGGGGAGTTCATACCTGCCTTGACACCTCTGGAATAGTTTTTAATCCGGAAAATCATGAAAAGATTGATAAAATCATTGACTATACTGACCTTGTTATGCTGGATATTAAGCATATCGATGATGAGGAGCACAAAAAGCTGACGGGTAAAAGCAATAAGAATATCCTTGCTTTTGCGGAGTACCTGAGAGACAGGAATATCCCTCTCTGGGTGCGTCACGTTGTAGTTCCGGGAATTACCGACGACGAAAAGGAGCTTCTCGGACTGGGCAAATTCCTTGCAGGACTGACTAATCTCAAAGCGCTTGACGTTCTTCCTTACCATGATATGGGCAAGGTTAAGTATCAGAATCTTGGAATAGATTATCCCCTTAAAGATGTTGAGCCGCTGTCTAAGGAAAAGGCTATTGAGGCTCGTGATGTTATAATGCGTGGAATCAAAGCTGCCCTGCATGGTGAGGCATGATACTATTTATAGTACAGGATAATCGGAATTCAGAGAAATATGAAGCTCTGATGCAGTAAAATCACCATATTCTCCGGCTATAAAGCGAAAAAGAGACCTTTTTTATGTGAGAATTTGTGCACCATGACGGTAAATCCGCAAGCAGAAATTTTTTTCAAAAAACACTTGCATTTTTTCTCAGTATATGATATAATAATCATGTTGTAAATTTTTGATTGAGGTAAGGAGGTGCAGCCTAATGGCAAAATGTGATATCTGCGGTAAGGGCGTTACTTTTGGAATTAAGGTTTCTCACTCACACAGACGTACAAACAGAACATGGAAGCCGAACGTTAAGCGTGTTAAGGCTATCGTCAAGGGTACTCCTTGTCATATCTACGTATGCTCAAGATGCCTGCGTTCAGGTAAAGTTGAAAGAGCTTAATTTAACGTGAATGAAAATCATTATGAGCGTCCGGTTGCGGGCGCTCTTGATTTTTTAGAGGGAAAAGGCATATTATGAAAATCATGGGATTGAATTTTAACTGCCGGAGCATGAATTTACAGGTTGAACGCCGTTCAAATGAGTTTTTTTTTGTTTACATGAAAACACCGTCGGTTCTGTCTATTAAAGGAAATGAAAAGAGCTGTCCGGAAAATACTGCGGTTATATGCAGCCCTGAGATGACTGTCAATTTTAAACCGTCACCCTCGGAGGAGCTTGTTTTCGACCGTATATGCTTCAAAATGAATCAGTCAGACCAGCAGTACCTGAATTATCTTGATATTCCTGCTGACACACCGCTTTGTCTCAGGGAGGATACTGTTATCCGCAGTCTGATGAAGTGCTTACAGCTGGAAACAGTACGAATCGGAGAGCATTCGGGGGAATTTTTGGAGTACGGACTTCGAATGATGCTTATAAATATCAGCAGTCAGCTTCACCGCAGGGAGATTTCAGAGGAGATTGAAATTCCGCATTTTGCAAAGCTTCAGAGCCTGCGCAGAAAAATCTATGCTCAGCCTGTAAATAAGTGGGAAATCAGCAGGATAGCGGAAGAAATGAATATCAGCCGAACCTATTTTCACCGCATATATTCAAAGGCTTTCGGTGTGACTTTTATGCAGGACGTTATTAACAGCCGTCTTGCCGCAGCTGCTGATATGCTGACCGGTACAAACCGTTCAGTAAGCTATATTGCAGAAAAATGCGGATATGACAGCGATTCCTATTTTATGCGGCAGTTCAGGAAGCACTATGGCTGTACGCCTACCGAATACCGCAGACGCTGTATTGCGGAAAACGGTTATATTGATGAATAGCTTTCTTCGACCGACGGAGAAAGCTTTTATTTTGCCCTTATTATTGCAGATATTTGAAAAAGCATGGGGTGTAATAAAAGTTACCCCTTTAAAGCTGTAAATTTTTTGCTGTTCCTGTATTGACAAATTTCGTGGGGAATGATATAATTTAAAATGTATAGGCACAGTCTGCAAAGAAGCGGCTGTTCTCGTTTCAGGCAAAGTCAGTCTGCCGTCCGTCGGCTGCTGCGGTAAAATTACCTCTGAAGGCTTTTATGGGTTACCTTTGCAGGAATTTACGGCTGAAACGTATCTGCAGGCTATATACTTCACAAGGGCTGCGGAAATTTTTTTGAAAGGAAGATTGCTTTTTATGAGTGAGAAAATTGTTGACCCTGAAAATAAAATAAAAGAGGTCGCTGAGCGAATTAAGGCTGTGCGTGAATCTGTGGGATTTTCTCCGGAAGAAATTGCAGCTAAGACGGATATAAGTCTTGATGAATATACCGCCTACGAAAGCGGAAACAAGGATTTCAGCTTTACATTTATCTATAAATTCGCCAATGCCTGCGGCGTTGAGATAACCGACATTATGGAGGGTGTAAGTCCAAGCCTCAGCAGATACAACCTTACAAGACGAGGCGGAGGTATTCCGATTGCAAGGCGTGCAGGCTTCCGCTATGAGAGACTTGCTCCTCTTTTCAAGAATAAAATTGCTGAGCCGTTCCTTGTAACTATCCCTTATGTTGACGAGACAACTCGTGGAAACCATGCAAGTGTTCACAAGGGACAGGAATTTGATATAGTTATAAAAGGTACTCTCATGGTGAAGATAGGCAACAATATTGAGGAGCTTCACGAGGGCGATGTTATTTACTATAACAGCGGCGAGGAGCACGACGTCTGGGCAGGCGGCGGAGAGGAATGTACTATTTACGCCGTTGTTATGGACGCTAATCCGCATAAATCCAAGACCATTGAGGCTGTTGACCTGCCGGTTGTTACAAACTTTGAGCTTGCAGGAATTGAGAATCCTATTTCTGATAAGTTTGTCAGGGTTACAACAGATAAAAACGGCACTATGACAGATATTGAGTATTTCAATGAGGAGGATTTTAACTTCGGCTTTGATATTGTTGACGGAATGGCTGAAAAGTGTCCGGACAAGCTGGCTCTGCTTTACGTTTCAAATGAAATGGAGGAACGCCGCTTTACCTTTGCTGATATTAAGAAATACTCAAATATGACAGCTAATTACTTCAAGTCCCTTGGCATTAAAAAGGGCGACCGTGTAATGCTGGTGCTCAAAAGACATTACCAGTTCTGGTTCTCTATCATTGCGCTTCATAAGCTGGGAGCTATCGTTATTCCGGCAACAAATCTTCTTGTTGAAAAGGACTTCAAATACCGCTTTGATGCAGCCGGAGTATCAGCTATCGTATGTACTGCTGACGGAGATGTTGCTCATCAGGCTGAGCTTGCAGCAGCAACCTGTGATTATCCTATCCTGAAAATCATTGCTCACGGTGAGCGTGAGGGCTGGCGCAGCTTTGACAAGGAAATGTACGAGCAGAGCGATGTATTTGAAAAACCCTCCCGTGAGGACGGTGCTTTCGGTTCAGATCCCATGCTTATGTTCTTTACATCAGGTACAACCGGCTATCCGAAAATCGCAATGCATAATCATAAGTATCCTCTCGGACACTTTATTACAGCACGTTACTGGCACAACGTTGATCCAAACGGCATTCACTTTACTATTTCTGATACAGGCTGGGGCAAGGCTCTCTGGGGCAAGCTGTACGGTCAGTGGATGAGTGAGACTGCTGTTATGGTTTATGACTTCGAGAAGTTTGATGCACATAAGATACTTCCCATGTTCAAGAAGTACAATATCACTACATTCTGCGCACCGCCTACAATGTACCGCTTTTTTATCAAGGAGGACCTTTCCAAGTACGACCTCAGCTCTATCAAGTACGCTACAGTTGCCGGCGAGGCTCTTAATCCGGAGGTTTACTATCAGTTCCTCAAGGCTACCGGTGTTAAGCTTATGGAGGGCTTCGGCATGACCGAAACTACTCTTTCTATCGGAAACTTTGTGGGAATGTCTGCAAAGCCCGGTTCTATGGGCATACCGAGTATTCTTTATGATGTTGATATTGTCGATTCTGACGGCAACAGCGTCAAGGACGGCGAAACAGGTGAAATCGTTATCCGTACTGATAAGAAGTGTCCCTGCGGTCTGTTTATGGGATATTACCAGGACGAGGAGAGAACTAAGGAAGCATGGCACGATGATGTTTACCACACCGGAGATACTGCATGGCGTGACGAGGACGGCTATTTCTGGTATGTGGGCAGAGTTGATGACCTTATCAAGTCCTCCGGCTACAGAATCGGACCATTCGAGATTGAAAGCGTAATCATGGAGCTTCCCTATGTTTTAGAGTGTGCAGTTACAGCTGCTCCTGACGAGATAAGAGGACAGGTAGTAAAGGCAACTATCGTTCTCACAAAGGGAACAGAGGGGACTGATGAGCTGAAAAAAGAGATTCAGACCTATGTAAAGAAGCATACTGCGCCATATAAATATCCGAGAATCGTTGAATTCCGTGACGAGCTTCCAAAAACTATAAGCGGAAAGATTCGCAGAGTTGAGCTTAAGTGATTTTTTAACTGTCCGTAATGAGCTATAAGCATTTTAATCCCCCTGCAGAATTTGTCTGCAGGGGGATTTATAATAGTATAAAATAAATAAAAAAGTACTTGCTTTTTGTAAAAATGTGTGTTATTATATAATCACAAGATACAGAGAGGTGGTTGAGTTGAGAATGCCTTTTAATCTGAAAAAAATATTAAAGAGGGTTGCTTCATTTGCTGTTGCTGCTGCCGCTTTGACCTGTGCAGTTCCTTTGGTTTCAGAAGCTGATGCAGAACCTATTCCCGGTTGCGAGGAACTGATTAATGAAATGATGTTCATGGTGAACGAAGCAAGAGTTGAAGCAGGAGTAAGCCCTGTTTATGCTGTTCCGGTAATGATTGAAGCAGCAGGAATCAGAGCTAAGGAGATCTCATTATCTTTCAGCCACAACCGTGCAAACGATAAATATTTCAACTCTGTTCTGGACGAGCATGGTGTACCATACGCTTCGGCTGCTGAGAATATTGCGGCTGGCTCCGATTCCGCTGAGGAAATGATGGAGCTGTGGAAATCCTCTCCGAATCACTGGGGAAATATCCTTAATGAAAAATATACTCACATAGGCATAAATATTTACTACGATCCTGACACCGAATACAAATACTACTGGGACCAGCTTTTCATTGAAAACAGCAGTGAGCAGCCCGGTCAGTACATACCGGACAGATATGTTGTCAATCCGGAATGTTATGGAGATATTGACGGCGACGGAGCAGTTACCTCTCTTGATTATGTGATTCTTCTGAAGCTTATAAAAAATGAGGTGTGGCTCAACGAGCGGCAGATAGAGTGTGCCGACTGTATGAAAGATGGTACTATTACAATTGCGGACGCTATTGTTCTTAAAAAATTTCTGCTTGGCGAGTATAAGTCACTGCCGTTTGAATTCTGATTTATACTAATTCCATATCGTTCTGTTGAAAAAGTTGTCTGATAGCGTTTCGTC
>JAEDLA010000101.1 GCA_016295545.1 Oscillospiraceae bacterium
TCTTGACCAGATTGCAAATATGCCCTGTAATCCGTCAATTGGCGGTACTGCAAAAGGACATCTTGTTCGTGAAATCGATGCTCTTGGCGGTGAAATGGGGAAGGCTGCTGATAAATGCTTTATTCAGAGCCGTATGCTTAACAAGGGAAAAGGTCCTGCTGTTCATAGTCTGCGTGTTCAGGCTGACAGAGTTAAATACCATGATTATATGAAAAATGTCTGTGAAAAACAGCGTAATCTGTATATTAAACAGGCTGAAATTGCTGAAATTCTTGTAAATGACGGTAAAATTTGTGGTGTTAAAACCTCTCTTGGTGCTGTTTATGATGTAAAAGCTGTTATAATTGCAACAGGTACTTATCTTAAAGGAAAAATTCATATAGGAGAAGTTTCCTATGAAAGCGGTCCGGATTCTGCACTTCCAAGTAAATTTTTATCGCAGAGCCTTATTGACAATGGCGTGGAACTTCGACGCTTCAAGACAGGTACTCCCTGCCGTGTAAATAAACGCAGTATAAATTTTGATATTATGGAACGACAGGACGGAGATGAAAAGATAGTTCCGTTCTCTTTTGATACTCCTACTGAAGAACTTGAAAATATTGTCAGCTGTTATGTTACTTATACTAATAGTAAAACACATGAAGTTATACTTTCAAACCTTGACAGATCACCTCTTTACTCAGGAAAAATAGAGGGAGTTGGTCCACGATACTGTCCGTCTATCGAGGACAAAATTGTTAGGTTCTCTGACAAGCCTCGACATCAGCTCTTTGTAGAACCAATGGGACTTAGCACGGAAGAATACTATTTACAGGGAATGTCGTCATCACTGCCGGAGGACGTGCAGGCAGCTTTTCTGCATACAATAGACGGACTGGAAGATGTTGAGATCATGCGTCCGGCTTATGCAATTGAATACGACTGCTGCGATCCTGTTCAGCTTCTGCCCACACTTGAATTTAAGAAACTTCCGGGACTTTATGGTGCCGGTCAGTTTAACGGCAGCTCCGGTTATGAGGAGGCTGCAGCACAGGGGATTGTTGCAGGTATTAACGCTGCTCTTAAAATAAAGAAGAAAGAGCCAATGATTCTTGACAGAGCAAGTTCATATATTGGTACTCTGGTGGACGATCTTGTTACTAAAGGCTGCTCTGATCCATACCGTATGATGACTTCACGAAGCGAATACAGGCTGATTTTACGACAGGACAACGCAGATTACAGGCTGATGCCTGTTGGACATAAAATTGGTCTTGTATCTGAGGAACGTTTCAAAAAAATGCAGTTCAAATACAGTCGAGTTGAAAAGGAAATAAAAAGAGTTTCCGCTTTGAATATTGCTCCCTCGGATAAACTTAATGAATTTCTTGAAAGTATGGGGACTGCTCCGTTGAATACCGGCTGCAAAATGTCGGATCTGATTCGTCGTCCACAGCTGAATTACGAGATGCTTGGTGAATTTGATTCAGGCAGAGAGCTGCTCCCCGATGATGTTTGCGAACAGGTTGACCTGCAAATAAAATATGAGGGATATATTGCAAAGCAGCTGGCTCAGATTGAGCATATGCGCAAGCTTGAATCAAAGGCTTTGCCGCCGGATACGGATTACAGCACTATTCATGGTCTAAGACTTGAAGCTGCTGAAAAGCTTAATAAGGTTCAGCCTGTTTCTATTGGTCAAGCGTCGAGAATTTCCGGCGTTTCTCCGGCAGATGTTTCACTTCTTGTAGTCTGGCTGCAGCAGCTGAAAGGAGAAAACAATGCTTCCTGATTTTGATTTTTGCAGCGATATTTTTGAAAAAAATGCTCTTAATCTGACCGATGAACTTTATAATAAGCTTGATACTTATGCTGAATTTCTCGTTGAATACAATAAAAATGTTAATCTTACGGCTATTACAGCTCCGGAAGAAATTTTGGTAAAGCATTTCATTGACAGCATTCTTCTTTGTAAATATGCTGATATTCCTGAAAATGCTTCTCTTATCGATGTTGGAACAGGTGCAGGATTTCCCTCTGTTCCTTTGAAGCTTTACCGTCCTGACATAAAAATCACTCTCCTTGACAGTCTGAATAAACGTATAGTTTTCCTTGAAAAGCTTTGCACATTACTTGATATTCATGCCGATTTTGTTCACGAAAGGGCTGAAATTGCTTCAAAGAACAGTCAGTTCCGTGAATGCTTTGACATTGCCTGTGCCCGTGCAGTCGCAAATATGTCGCTTCTCAGTGAGCTATGTATTCCTTTTGTAAAGGCAGGCGGTCATTTTATGGCTATGAAAGGTCCGTCTGAGGATATTTCTCTTGGTTTTAAGGCGGTTGAGCTTCTTGGCGGAGGTGAGCCGCAGATAATCGATTATCAGCTTGAAGATGAAAGCAGAAGAATAGTGCTTGTAAAAAAAATATCGCATACTCCGACAAAATACCCCAGAAACAGCAGTCAAATCAAGAAGAAATTGCTGTAATTCTGTATAATGTTCTGTTTTATTCCGCTAAATCATTGTGATTTAGCGGTTTTTTTGTGTGGATTTTATTTCCCGCTTGTGATAAAATTTGTGTATAACAAAAGAAACTTTAAGCATAGGTTAATGCTTATGTCGACAGAAAAATTTTTGGCGCCGCCTGCCTTAAGTGCGGAGGAGGTTTATCATGGCAGGATTTTTGAATTTTACAAAGGATAAGCAGATCAACAGGGTAATTGAGGTAGATATAAATCAGATAATTCCAAATCCTCATCAGCCGAGAACTGAATTTTTTGATTCGGATATATCTGCTTTGGCTGAATCCATTGCTCATAACGGTATTTTGCAGCCCCTTTCAGTGAGAAGAAATGGTGAGAGATTTGAGCTGATTGCCGGTGAACGTCGGTTAAGAGCCGCTAAAATGTGTGGATTCAAGGTTGTTCCCTGTATTGTTCATGAAATAAGTGATCGTCATTCTGCAATTCTCGCTCTTGTGGAAAATATCCAGCGGCAGGATTTGTCCTTTTTTGATGAGGCTGTTGCAATTGAGAAGCTAATTACATATTATGGTATGACGCAGGAGGATGCCGCTTCTAAGCTTGGTAAGGCACAAAGTACTATTGCGAATAAGCTCAGGCTGCTCAGACTTTCTGAGGATGAACGGGAGCTTATTACACGTTTTAATCTTACAGAACGTCATGCACGGGCACTTCTGAAGCTTGGCAGTCCGGCTGACCGACTTGTAATTCTTGAAAAGGTTGTGAAGAATAATCTGAATGTTGAGCGTACTGAACGTCTGATTGATGAATATATCGGACGTGAAAAGGTAAAGGCAAGCTATAAAAAGCGTTCAAAGGTATTTCAGAATGTGAAAATGTTTGTTAATACCATAAATAAGGCTGTTGAGACTATGCAGGCTGCCGGGATTTTAGCTGATTCAAAAAAGATTCAGAGTGATGATTATATTGAATACCGTGTGAGAATTCCGATTACAAAGTAAATCAAATGTTCCACGTGAAACAATTTGTTGTTTTTCAGCATTGTTTCACGTGGAACATTTTGTTTTTCGTCATTTTATACTACTTTTTCATTGGAGAGCATGGGACAATTCTATTTCATTAAAGAGAAATTTTTAATTCTCGTATTTACAAAAAGCTTTAAAGGTGGTATAATTAATATGTATCTGGGTTATGCTCAGTTTGACGTGCATATTGTATGGACCTGTAATTACACTATTTTTTCTCTGTCATCTATAGTTTTTTTTGCAGAGATTTCCTGACAGGTCTGCTGAAAGGAAGATTTTATGGGCAAAATTATTGCTGTTGCAAATCAGAAGGGCGGTGTGGGAAAGACTACTACCGTCGTGAATATTGCTGCTTATCTCGGTTCAAGGGACTTCAGGGTGCTTTGCGTTGATTCCGATCCTCAGGGTAATACCACTACCGGATTTGGTATAAAAAAGAAAAACGTTACTGCTTCCACCTATGATGTTCTTATCGGAAAATGCCGTATTCAGGACGCTATAATGCATACGGACTTTCCTAACGTTTCTATTCTTCCGGCTACTGAGGATCTTGCCGGCTGTGAGATTCAGCTTATTAACGTGGATAACAGGATGAATCGTCTGAAAATGCAGCTTCTTACCTGTAAGCTGGATTATGATTTTATCATAATCGATTGCCCTCCTGCACTTGGAACTATTACTATAAACGGTCTTGTTGCCTGTGACAGCATTATTGTTCCTATGCTTGCGGAATTTTACGCTTTAGAGGGACTTTCTCAGCTTGTTAATACTATAAAAATTGTAAGAAGCAATTATAATCCGTCTCTTGAAATTGAGGGAATTCTCTTTACTATGTTTGACAGCAGACTTAATGTCGCTAATGATGTTGTTTCTGAGGTTGAAAAATTCTTTCCCGGCAAGGTATTTAACACGAAAATTCCAAGAAATGTCCGTATTTCCGAGGCTCCAAGTCATGGCAAGCCTGTTATGTACTATGATAAATCCTCTAAAGGTGCGCAGTATTATGAGCTTCTCGGTCATGAGATTTTAGGCGAGGAACAGGTCCTTCCTAAGAAAAAGAGGAGAGGAATTTTCACATTCAATAAATAATGAAAGGAGAATCACTAATCGGTTTTGCTGATTGTGAATTTATAATATGGCTATTGGCGGTTTAGGCGCTGGACTTGATACTCTTTTCAGCGATAATACCAATGAAGTTCAGGTTAAGAAAACTCTGCGGACAGCTGAAATTGAGCCGAATCGTGACCAGCCAAGAAAATATTTCAGTGATGAAGCAATTGCTTCTCTTGCGGATTCTATTCGTGAGCACGGTATGCTTCAGCCTGTTCTTGTGCGTCCCCTTAACAGCGGCGGTTATCAGATTGTTGCCGGTGAAAGGCGCTGGCGTGCTGCAAGAATGCTCGGAATGGACGAGATTCCTGTGAATATACGGGAGCTTTCCGATACCGAGGCTATGCAGATTTCTCTCATTGAGAACCTGCAAAGAGAGAATCTTAACCCTGTGGAGGAGGCTCTCGGCTATAAGGAGCTTATTGAGAATTACGGCATGACACAGGATAAGGTCGCTAAGACAGTAGGGCGTTCAAGGTCAGCTGTTGCTAACGCAGTAAGACTGCTTTCTCTCCCTGAACGTGTGTTGAAAATGGTGGAAAACGGAGAACTTTCTGCCGGTCATGCAAAGGCACTTCTTGGATTTGAGAATGAGGAGCTGCTTATTGCAACAGCTGTGAGAGCAGCAGACGGAGGACTTACCGTTCGTCAGGTGGAAAGAGCTGCACAGAAGTCACTTGAAACTGATGATTCTTCAAGTAAAGCTTCTGATAAAAAAATTGATAACTATTTTGTTGAAATGGAGCTTTCCCTTAAAGAGCGACTCGGACGAAAGGTTAAGGTAGATTACGGCAAAAATAAGGGCGTACTTGTCCTTGAATTTTATAATAAAGAAGATCTGGCAGCAATTGCTGAAAAGCTTGCCGGCGAAGAATAAAGGAGAATTATTATGCTGGATATGAAATTAATCAGGACAAATCCTGAGCTTGTAAAGGAAAATATAAAGAAGAAGTTTCAGGATTCTAAACTTGAACTTGTTGATAAAGTCGTTGAAATGGACAAGAAGTATCGTGAAACTAAGGTAGAATGCGATAATCTGAGAAATAAGCGCAAGACTATGAGTAAGGAAATCGGCGGCTTCATGGCTAAGGGACAGAAAGATGAAGCTGAGCGTGTTAAGGCTGAGGTTGCTGCAATCGGTGCTAAGCTTGCTGAAATGGAGGAGCTTGAAGTAAAGCTTGAAGCTGATATCCGTGAAATCATGCTTGTAATCCCTAATATTATCGATGAAAGTGTTCCGATTGGCAAGGACGACAGCGAAAATG